>CAZZJE010000348.1:0-2907 GCA_964654295.1 uncultured bacterium
AGGCTGGTGGCATACGCAATAAAGAGTATCGCGGCGGCCTTGTCGATACAGCCGACTATTTCCACTCCTTTATCGCTAGACGCGGAGAGTATATTCCAGTCGATTTTCGACGATTGATTGTATGTGGCGATTTAAGCCAAGATCTCTATCTAAACCCTGGCGACTATATCTTCATTGCCCGTGCCTTAACAAATCGTGTCTATGTGCTTGGAGAAGTGCGCGGTCCTGTGGTTTTAAATTCCATGGAGTCGATCAGCTTGGTGGAAGCGATTACCGCAGCTGGTGGATTAAACCGCCGGGCTAGCTCACGAGTTGTGGTTATTCGAGGGTCGTTAAGCTGCCCGACACGCTTTGTGATTGATATCAACCGCATTTTGAAGGGCAACGCCTGTAACTTTCATCTCTGCCCCGGAGATATCGTCTACGTCCCTATTCGTCAGTTGGAACAGATGCGCGATATCATCAAAGCTGGTGTGAGTGCCTTTGTTAATATTGTCGCCTCTATTGCCGGTAATGAGCTATTCATTACCTGGGTACCAAAAGCCCGGGGCGAAACGTTAGAGCCTGTGCCTGTCATCAATACAGGTGGAACGTCGACCTTCAACTTTACCTCAACTGGAGGCGTGACAACAGGCGTATCAGCAGGCGGATTTTAAGGTCATCCGCCGCTGCTTCTTAGACGCATCAGCTGCGCTTTTACAATTTGGCGCTCTTTATCTGTTAAAACGAGCAAAAACAGAACTAAAAAGCAGATCAGGATATAGAGGCATAGCAGGATAAAGAGCGCTCCAATAATGGCAAAACGAGAATCGTGAAGAGAAGCGATCCAAGAAGCAGAGCCCCAAGCCAAAACAAGCGCGCAGAGGTAGGGCCATAATCCGGGGAGAAGGACCTCTTTAAAAAAGAGGTGTTGAGGAATTTCGAAGAAGCGGTTGCTTATCCAAAAATAAAAAATTGCTGCTGTAATCGCTGTAGAGACCGTTACAGTATTAATTGTTGTCATAGAAGTCCCCCAGTAAAAGAAAACGATAGGAGCGACTAGACTTAATAAAAGCAGGCGAACACCGCCATACAGCAGCTCTCTTTTGGGCCGGTTGATTCCTCGATAGATAGCTGAGGCAGGTCCCGTGACGACTTCAATCTGATAGGCGATGGCAAATAGCATTAAAATTTGAGCAATCACCTCCAGATAAGGCTTATGGCCCAACCAAGCAGTAACAATCGGATGAGCAAACATCACTAAAAAAGCCATCATGCCAGCCGCCACAATATGAATGGCTCGAGAACCTTTTAAATAGATCAGGCGAATCTCTTCCATACGCTCTTCAGCACACAAATGTGCGACTGTCGGTAAAAAGATCCCATTGATCGATCCTGGAATTAAGAGCGCTGTCGAAGGAAATTTGGTTCCTAAATCATAAAGAGCTGTTGCAGCCGATCCCATCGAAAGGCCTGACAGCAGGCGTTCAACGGTACGATTAAACACGCCTATAAAACCCGATAGCTGCACAATGCTGCCATAATTCCAAAAGAGCCGCGTGATACTCCAGTCGACAAATCGTCTAGAAAAATGGAGCGTCGGCATAAGCTGAAATAGTTTCCAGCGAGCTAAAAGAATCACGACTAAGACTCTGGCTGCATAGGCAATCAGAAGAGAGGTAATTCCAACTCCAGACCACAGGAGTAACAAAATGAGTACTGTTTCAATGGCATAAGAGATGCTCAAGATTGCTCTCTCTGTCGTCAGCTGCTGTAGCCCTTGCACAAAGCCAATGAAGACTCCAAAAATCAGATCAAAACAAAAAATGACAAGCGTTCCAAACATCAAAACGAAGGCCGTTTCTTGCAATTCGGAAGGAATATGAAAGTAAGGAAAAAGCAGAGGAAGCAGATACCAGGCACAGCCTAAGGCTGTACAGAAGATAAAGCTGCTCAGCAGCACACCAGTCGAGTAGAGCTTGTTGATAGACTCCCATTGATGCTGGGCAGCATAAATTGCACCAAAACGCACATAAACATTGATAATACCAAATACACTCATGCTGACATAACCAATGATCAAAAAGCTATAGGACCAGAGCCCATACTCCTCTAGCGAAACATAACGGAGGACAAAAGGAGGGATACCTACGCGGACAATAAAATAAAACAAGTTGGAGAGGACCATTGCCACTGCATTACTTGATAGACGGTTGTGCAGCTCTTTTTGCTTTTGTTCAGAGTGAGTACCGTCTGAAGAAGCAGGGGCCATATTAATCACGCTCCGTTCGATGCCATTGCCGACTTTTAGCAGTTTTAAAGATTTTAGGTAATAAAGCGATTTTTCGAATAAGAGCTCCCGGAGCATAAAAGATCAAGGCTAACAGATCTGATTTAGGTCGGTTTAGAAGCTCTGTACCGCGCCATAAGTAGAGAATGAGAAGGAGCATTCCAAAGAGCGAATAGAGCTGTAAAAAAATCCAAGGGGCAAATAGTAAGGGCAGTAAGCAGATCCCGAAATAGGTGAGAGGGAGCGATAGCAGGTCGAGAATAGGCTCCAACAGATCTTTTTGCCCCTTGATAAAACGTCTAATCAGCGGCATTAACTCCTGTTTTACCACATGCCAGCGGCCGCCAATCCAGCGCGCCTGCTGTGTTGCATGGCCTTTATACGAAGCAGGAACAAACGCTGACACTTTAGCTGTAGGAACAAAGGTCACTTGTTGATGCGCTTCTATCAATCGCAGATGGTACATTAAATCTTCTACAATGGAATCGACCTTATAAGGAACTTTTTCTAACGTATCTCGATGCAGCGCCCAGCCATTGCCAAAGATTCCGCAAGAAAGGTCCCATCCAGCTCGCCCTCGAGCGCGCAAGAGATTATAAGTTCCAAACAGGAGAGTATGCCATCGCACACCCCAGGAG
>CAZZJE010000349.1:0-617 GCA_964654295.1 uncultured bacterium
GCGTTTGTGGGTAACTCGGTAGAGTTATCCACAGTTAGCAGCGATTAACTACAGGTATTATTAACTACAGGGAACTACAGGTATATTATATAGAGTAGCGTGACAGTTTATTCGTGAAATCGTGACAGTTTATTCGTAAAATGGTCACATTAGCGTGACAGTTTATTCGTGGATAACTTTGGTTGCCAACAAGGTTTTCCACAATGACCTAAAAAATTAATATTCTGATTTGCAAAATTCTGAATAAGATTTGAGCGAATCTAAGATGTGATGCCAATGCTTATCGACGAAATGGTATAATTCTTCTTTTACTGATTTACTGTAGTTGCCTTTGATAATTTGCGATCTAATCTCAAGTAATTTATTATTTGCTAAGTGATTATCGAAATTTTTTAACAACGCATGCTTCTCGGACTCATCGTATAAATTTTCTACGGCTTCGATCACAGCATCTATGCGGTATTCTGCATATTTTTGCTTAAGAGTTTCATCTTTTGAAATTTTCATATCTGATTTTTTTATTTTATCCGTAAATTCATGGTGTTTGATGGATTTTTCATCAAATGGCAGCTTGGTCTGTTTTTGAATATGTGATTTACTGGGTAGCAGTATAAGAT
>CAZZJE010000349.1:627-2899 GCA_964654295.1 uncultured bacterium
GGCTCTTCTTTAACTCTAGCTTCTGGGTATATTAAGATTACTTTCTTGAGTTGCTGTAGGAACCTTCTTTTAAATTGACGCAAGTCTTTGTAATTAGAGCCAAACTGGACTTGCAAAGCTGCCCACGGAACCGGGGTAATTTTTCTAAGATAGCTCATTCGATATGTTAACCAGCAGTATATATCAAGTGCCATTGGGGATTGTTTTAAAGCTTTCAAGGCGCGCATATCAATAGGTACTGGACTATCAATAAGTTCATTGAAAAATGTTTCTCCCAGTAATAATTTAGATTCCCACAGGGTTGCCTGGGTTGGATTTTTGGGGTCCCACCATAAATCAGCTCTTTCGACTGGCATGAAATTGCGTATACTCCAATTTTTCCCATCATCATAGGCGCATGAGATTGATGCCGAGAATAACTTCTTCATTTGATCTTTAAGGCGAGTAATGCTACCCCATCTGCCACCAGAAGGGATTAAATCAAGTTCTGCCATAAATTCAGATAAGGTTTTCCCTAGAATTAATTCTTTTTTCCTTGTTCTTACAGCTTCTGTAGTTATCCACGAAATTAATAGCCTAGGGATACTGCCATAGGGTAAACCGATCTCAGAGTCAGCCAATATAGTTAGTTTAAAAGCTCCATTTCTACGTTTGAATTCGTGCCCATTAACCTTGCTATGTGGCATTGTAGCTTGAATTAAAGCCCTGGCCATATAACCTACAGTACCTGCTTTATAGGCTTCTTCTAGTTCGATAGCAAGCGCTTCGTTAATGAGCTTGTTTATGTTATTACTATCCATATGATACCTTAATTTTCCACCTTAATATTGCAATCATATTGATATTATTTTGATTGCATTTTGATATCAAAATGCAATCAATTTTCTTTTAGTTCTTTCAATTTGCGCTTTATTTCTGGACGTAGCAATTCTAGACAGATGGCATTCATTGATAGGCTTGTAATTGCCATAATTTCATGTATATCTTCCCAAAGGCTTTCTGGGGCTCTTAGATATATGGGTTTTACTTTTTCTTTTTTTAGTTTTTCAACATGAGCTACTTTCTTATCAATTCGACTGTCTGATAGATTGATAAATGCTTCTACTTTTTTTTCGCGCTCTTCATTTGTCATTGGTGGCCTTGAAAACTTAGATATACCCATCGAAAATTTCCTCATACAAGTTGACTATTTCTTCAATTGCTTTGTTATCTTCCGGTTTGTATTCTGTAACAGCCATTCCTTGAATAGCTGCTCTACGAAATACTATGCGTTCGCAAAGATGGGTTTTTAGTAATTTTAAATTAGCAAATTCTTGTATCAACTCTCTTGCTTCTTCAATTTCCTTTACGGCAGGATTTGGAGAAGCTTGGTTAATAACGATAAATGCCTTTAACTCTTGGTTGAATTCTCTAGCAGTTTCAACAAGTGTATTCATTCTACCAAGCGTCCACAAATCAAATTGGGATGGCCTTAAGGGAAATATTGCTTTTTCAGCAACTAACAGAGCTCCTCTAAGCTCTGGCGAATCACGGCCACCTGCATCAATAATGATATCTTCATACTTGGCTTTAAGAGCGAGTGTTTCTGTGCGTACAGATTTTTCAAACTTTTGTACACTAGCGACTCTAGGTTCAATTTGATGGTCTTCTCGTAGAGAACACCAGTAGCTTGCTGTAGGTTGTCTATCTGTATCAATCAGCAATAAGTCTTCAGACTTTCTTGTCCTCATTGCAGCTAGATTAGTGGCGATAGTTGTTTTGCCAGGTCCGCCTTTCTCCCCGCCTATTAAAATTATCACAGTTTACCTCTATTTGATTATTGATATTATTTTGATTGCATTATGATATTGAAATGCTGCAATATAATTGCATATTGATATCATAATGCAATCATGATAATAGCAAATGTGGCATATGGTGGCAACTTATTCGTATCTCTTTTATAGAAAATCAAGTATTATTAGGGAGCTCATTAGAAAATTTCAGTATAAGCAATAATTGCGTCGATTGAAGGCGTGTAGGTGCGATTTCGACCTTCTTTTTGTGATGAAACAAGGCCTTTATCAATAAGATTTGAAAGAACTCGACCTATGTATTGTGTGGTTTTTTTGAGTTTACGAGCGATAGCTGATGGAGTGGCATCAGACAAAGTAACTAGCAATTGCAACGTTTTCCCTTCGATTGTCGTGATATCGGAACGTTGCACTTTATCCTTCCCTAATTTCATTAGCATAGGTTTTGCAATGTTAAGTGTCACCTTATCCGTTAAATC
>CAZZJE010000350.1:0-2875 GCA_964654295.1 uncultured bacterium
ACGTAATTTAAGCGGGCCATATAAGAGTTTTGAAATAGGAGCATAGTATACGAAGATTGATACCAAATTTTTCTTCCGTGTTGTTTATGGGAGGCGTTTAACTTTCTCGCTGTCAATGAATGAAAGTGTTTAATCAAATTTCTTAATGAGGAGGGGTCTTGTGGAGAATGTGCAATAAAATGGTAATGATTACTAAACACAGCCCAAGCCTCTAAACGCCATTCATAATGTTCTGCTAAATCGATTAAATCATCGTGTAAAAACTCAAGCTCTTCATCTTTTTTGAAAAAGCATATTTTATTAAGTGTGCTCCCTGTCACCATATAGGTACCTTGCTCGTTTAAGCGATGCAAAGGAGCATGAGGCCAGGTTTTCATAGGTGACTTAAGTTAAGAAAATTAAGGTGTCTTAAAACGCCTCGACAAGTCGAGGCGAGCAAAAAGCGGTGACAAGTCACCGCACTCCAGATTCTTTTAGAGCCTCTTTGTAGATATATTTGGGACGGACGATAGGAGTCCCTTTGCCATCGCGAGCGATTAGGCGCTCATAAATGATTTGAATAGAGATTCCTACACAGCGAGAGAGACCAAATAAGACTGTAAAATATTGCGGATAGTTGAATCCAGCAGCTGACAGCACCGTCCCTGAGATCGCATCGACGTTGGCATAAGGATCCGTAATTTTAGCGTTTTCACTCAAAACCTTATGTCCAGCAGTGCGCAATAGCGTCGCTATTTTGACTAAAGGATTGTTAGAAAACTTACGGGATGCCACCTCATAGAGAACTTGAGCTCTTGGATCCTCGACGCGTAAGACGGCATGGCCAAACCCAAAAACCAGCTGATGATGGTCTAAACGCTCACGCAACAGATTCTCCACCTGCTCTTCCGTTGCATTTTCTCCCACTTCTCCCAACACAAACTGAACAAACTCCAAACAATCTTGGTTTGCTCTTCCATGCCTTGGACCAGCAAGAGCACACATTGCAGAAGCAATCGAATCATAGAGATCAGCTAAGCCTGAAGCAACAGCTTTACCAACAAAGGTTGAGAGGTTACCTCCCCCATGGTCAAAATGAAGAACATTAAAGAGACGCATCACTTCATAAAGATCTTCTGGCTTCACATTAGGAACGCCAAGCATATGGCAGAAGTTTTCGATATAACCGAGTTCAGGTTTCGCTGGTCTCCCCTGCCAACCTGCATGATGGTTAATGACTGTTGCGGTTAGCTCTGGAAGCTTAGCAATCAGGTTGAGTGTATCTTCGCGATAATCATCTTTCCCTTCAATCATCCCACATAGCAAAATCGCACAGGTAAACAGCTTCATCGCATGGCCATGGCGCGGCAGCTTACGGATGGCTTGAATGAGCTCTTCGGAGCAGCGCGACCGCGCCTGAAGCTGCTTGCTAAACTCCTGGATCTCTTCTTTAGATCCCTCTCTTCCATTATAAAGAAGATAAATCACCTCTTCTGGTCGAAGATGCGCTAGCTCTGGAACTGGTCGGCCTACATAAAAGAGGCCTTTTGTTGGATCAACCGAAGAGGTTGTGCAGTAGCCCACAGGAAAACCTCTGAGACCAGTCTCTAATTGATCTTCTGTGATTTCAAACAATACTTTACTCATGAGCGATTCCTTTTGCATTAATGCGGTTGAAAGGCAGATGGTTGCGCTTGCTGCAACACAGAGTCTCTCTCTTCAATAAGCTCTTTTTCCGACAACTTAATTTTTTGTCTCAAAAACTCATCCCAGTTTAACCCGGGAACAATCTCTTGATCGCCTTTGGCATTTGTT
Organism: uncultured bacterium; assembly: GCA_964654295.1. Taxonomy (GTDB): domain Bacteria; phylum Chlamydiota; class Chlamydiia; order Chlamydiales; family JABDDJ01; genus CAZZJE01. The sequence goes on from CAZZJE010000350.1 coordinate 1,795, forward strand.
CGAACGGGAAAAGAGAAGACAAGGTTTTCTTCAATTCCATAGGGATTGTGTTCGCTTAGCAATCCAACGGAATAGAATTGCCCCTCGGGTGTAGGAGTATAGAGTGAACGAACGGTATCGACAGCAGCCGACGCAGCGGAAGCAGCAGAGGATTTTCCTCGGGCAGCAATGATTTCAGCTCCCCGCTTCTGCACCTTGCTGAAAAACTCTTGCTCAAGCCAGTTGCGATCTTTAATAAGTTCTGTAGCTGGCTGCTGTCCAATTGTGGCGTGGGTAAAGTCCGGAACTTGTGTCGAAGAGTGGTTTCCCCAGATGGCTAAATGCTGCACACTGGAAACTTCTCGATTAGTTTTTTGGGCCAGCAGAGCCGCTGCGCGATTTTGATCTAAACGAGTCATTGCAAAAAAGTTGCGCTTAGAAAGACGCTGAGCTTGCTGAAGAGCAATCCAGCAGTTGGTATTGCAAGGGTTTCCTACGACTAAGACTTTGACATGGGGAGCTGCTACGGCATCAAGTGCACGCCCTTGAGCAATAAAGATCTTTCCATTTTCTTTCAGCAAGTCGGCACGCTCCATCCCAGGACCGCGAGGCTTCGCTCCGACGAGGAGGGCTAAGTCGGCATCTCGGAAGACGGCTTCGGGTTCACTGCCGATGATGACCTGTTGCAAAAGAGGAAAGGCGCAGTCGTCTAGCTCCATCACAACGCCTTCTAAAGCGCGCATTGTTTCGGGAAGCTCTAAGATCTGCAAAATAATGGGCTGATCGGGTCCAAAGAGGTCTCCATGCGCAATTCTAAAAAGTAGGCTATAGGCAATCTGACCTGCACCACCTGTAACAACGACTCGCTTTGGGGCTTTGGGCATAGCTCCTCCTATCAAAATAAAATTGTGATTGTAGGAGCGAAGGGAATATTACGCAAGGAAACCGAAATAGCCTTTCATTAAAGAAAAAGATAAAAAATTCAGCTTTATAATTCGCAATAATTACAACATCAACATACAAATCACACATCTAGGAGTCTTTCTCAAAAAGGGACTTCAAAATTGTTGTGTTATGAGGCCCAACGGGCAGGCACAATGCC
>CAZZJE010000351.1:0-2872 GCA_964654295.1 uncultured bacterium
GAGGCTTCCCAACTACCCCTACCCCTCCTCGTGCCCGTGCCCGTGTGCGTGCCCGTGCCCGAATAAATAATCAAAAAAAATCCGAACTACTTTGCTATACTTTCCACTCTCTGAGCCATCTTAATTAACATCGATACAATACGAAGCAATAGCTCTCTTAATTTCATGTAGCTTTTTTCTTCAATTAGCTGAAGATTGAGACAGACATCCAAAATACCCGCACATTCTGTAGCAGAGCGTTTGGCAATACGATAAAATCTACATTTTTCATGAATGGAATATTCTCCAGCTCCTTCTGCTATATTTAAAGGAACAGATGTTCCTGCACGTTGTAATTGATCAATTATATAAGATTTTCCTCGTGGTAAAAGGTCTATCACTTCATCAATTAAAACCACTAACTCGATTGCAGCCTGATAAACGTCTAATTTTTCGTGATCAAAATAACGCATTGCACCTCCTAAAAAAATAAAGTTGTAAAAAGCATAGAGTAATTTAAATTTTTTTTGATTGTTTTGTTTTAAGATAGTTATGGATGGAAACGGAAAACAAAGGATTTCGGATTTTTTTGATTATTTTATTCGGGCACGCACACGGGCACGGGCACGGGCACGAGGTGGGGAGGGGGAGGAGGTGGGGAGGGATAGCAAGGTAGTTCGGATTTTTTGATTATTTTATTCGGGCACGGGCACGCACACGGGCACGGGCACGAAAAGAGGGGGGGCACGAGGTGGGGAGGGGTAGGAGGGGGGGGTGAGGAGCCCAAGAGGGGGCTCCTCTAAAATTTAGACTGTTGGTGCAGCAGTTTCTAAAGAAGGCATTTCAACTTCTGGCTCCTGTGTCGAAGTGGAAGTTGAGTTTCCTGAATCGAGCTTATTCACAATCTTTTCAAATGTTTTAGCAAAAAGATTTTCATGAATAGGCATCTCAAGCAATCCAACAATATCAACAGCATCGATACGATGTTTTAGATAGCGGCTAACAATCCACCAGAGCATTTTCTTGAATGGGAACAACAGGATATTCATCACTGTTCCTATTCCCACAATAAAGATTGCGCGGCAAACTTTGTCTAAAACACGTTTAATTACCATGCCACCTGGAATCTTTGAGCAGATGCGATCCAAGAAGTTTTGGATACGATTCCAAATGTTCTTAATTGTTGATTTTAGAGCTACTTGGGCAGCTTTATTGGCAATAACCTTAGCTTTCTTTTTCAACCGTGCCTTAACACGAGCGCGATCTTGTTCTTTTAGAAGCTCTTTGGCTCGTTTTTCTTCCGCTGTTTTAGGGAAGTTAAACTCAAAATCTTCTCCTTCCGGCGCAGCTACAGTGATACGATTGCCCTCTTCATCAATTCTTACGAGGCGACGTGGCTTTAAGACTTCAGCGCCTTTTTCACCCTTCCATTCACCCGCATGAAATGCTGGGTTTGTTAAACCTTTTTCCATGCCCAAGTCGATTAATTTAAGAAGAGATGTTTCGGACAACTTATTGCGCACAACACGTCCGATTGTCGAACCAACCATCTGCTTTACTTTATCGCTACTAAAGAGAACTTTAGAAATTGATGGAGGAGCAAATTTAACAAGTTCTGACACTAGCTGAGCACACGCATTATCTAAACGTCTCTGCTGGCTATAGGGAGCAGCGTCCGGCTTCGGTGGAGCTTCAGCACTCTTGCCCCAGTTATCTAAATTTTTCTCTAGACCCTCTAGCGAGCTTAACACAATTGTATTAAGTGTGTGGGGATCGATAATCTCTTTATAGAGCGTGTTCATAAGTTCAGGAACTAGCTTCTCTTTCAGCAGCTGATAAGCCTTTTCTCGCAAAGGTGCCGGCACAGGCAAGTCGGCTGGAGAGTTAATTCCAACAATATTTAACAACTTGGTGCTCAAAGGTGCAAATAGCTCTTTAATGCGCACCTCCTTTTTCTCTTCTTCTGTCGCTTCAGGACGCGGGATGGAAGCATGTCTTGTTTCAGGCACAGAGGGGTGCAACTTAGCATCGTAAGAATAGTGCATGACGTGTGGAAGAATCTGCTGTGGCGCCTGCACTTGAGCATCGCCATTGCGCTTATTCAACTCATTGGTCTCTTTCTTAACTTGATTGATGCCTTGGAAATGTTTCATCAAAACTTCCAAGATATCGGTCCCTAAATCCAGCAAAGCATCTGGTTTATTTTCCTCAAAAGATTTGACGTTATTCGTCATTGCTTTCATCAAATTAAGCAGGGCAGCTTTTGTAAACTCTTCTGCATCATCAATCGCTTTTTCAACATTGGAATGAGCGGCAATATTTTTTATATTCTCGTTTAACTCAGCTTTAGCCTGATCTGAATGATTTTTCACATAGTCACTTAAATCAGGGCTAACTTGATTAGCAGCTTTTTCAACGCTTCCAACAATTTTATCGGCTTCTTGATCACCAATATTGGATAGGACGTGAGGAACGAAATCCCCTACAAAGCGAGCGAACAGATGAGCTGCATTTTCGGCATGAAGTGTTTCATAAGCATCTTTTAATACTTTGCGATTCTGTTCTTTTGTAAAGATCCAAGTGATGGATTCCAAATAGCTTTGAGTTAGAAATGTATTTAATTGTCCTTGAATAGTCTTAAACAGCTTTTCCTTCACAAAATCAGGAACTGGAAGATCCTTTGCACCTTGTGGGAAAATTTGATGGAGAGTCTTTTCCGAAAGATTTGAAAAGAGCTCTTCTATATCTTTTATGCATGCCTTTGCTAAGAGAGCGGGCGTTATTTCGGAAGCATATTTATTACGTAGGTAACTATCCGTCGCTTCTGGTTCGCTCAATTTTTTAGCATTTAAAATTTTACGCTCTTCTTGGCGCAAAATGGCTTCGACAGCAG
>CAZZJE010000352.1:0-2844 GCA_964654295.1 uncultured bacterium
TCTCTCTTTACAACAGCTTCAACAAGAGAGTCTCGGTCTAAATTTTGGTAAGAATACACTTCATAAGTATTCATGAAGCCTATATTAATGAAACTTTGATAAAAATCCAATAGAATTTTATCGAATCATAACACTTTAATCGACTCGATAACGTAATTGGAGCCGCTTTGGTATAATTCTACAAGCTCTGGCTTTCTTGAAATTGCTGTGCGCTCATAAAGCATAGAATCAATTTTTTTACGGAGGGTGCGGACGTTCCATCTCTCTATGCGGCACATCTCAGCATAAAAGTCGCGCTTTAGTGGCTCCTTAAGAGGCAGTAATTCAACAAAATGACTCCAACTTAATTGATGCGACAGCGTCGCAACAATTTGTTCGTCAGGAAATAATTCCGCAAATTTCACCATTCGACTTAGACCTGATACCGTAAAGCCTTGCCCATATTCTGTGGTCAATTGTTGCGACAGTGTCGCCACAATTTCTTTCCCATATCCGGCTCTTTTTTCCCCAAGGATTTCGGAATGGATCCTATATCCCATTTTCCAGTAAAGCACCGTAAGATGTTTATTGATTGCGGTGGCAACAGATAGCTTTGCTAGCTCAATCATTGCGCGAAGGTCTTCTAGTAAATTGTCTTTTTCTGGGGGCGGTTTAGTCATTTTTGCTTTTTGTAGGCCTTTTTTCATGAGGGAACCCCTTCAAAAATTTTGGAGATATTTGTGCTAAATTTTTTAGTGACTTTGACGTCCATGTGGGTGTAGCGTTGCAGCATTTGCAATGTACGATGCCCCATCGCTGTTGCAAGTTCAAGGTTAGAAGCCCCCTGTTGAGCGGCAAGCGTGCAGAAGGTATGCCTTAAATCGTGTATACGGCAGTTTGTGATATTAGCCCGCTTCAGAGCCTCTTGCCATGCCTTTTTGAGATCAATACGGCCAAAAGCTGTTTTGCTGGCAAAGACTAAAGGTTTCGCGGGATTACGTTTTTGATGAAGCTGCTTTAGCTCTGCAATAACGGACTCAGCTAAAGAGATACTTCTTGGGCGACCGTTCTTGGTCTCTTTGATGAAAGCTAGCTGGTTATTGAAGTCGATGTGTTGCCACTCAAGTCCTAAGATCTCCCCCTGTCTGGCTCCGGTGGTTAGGCTGGTGAGAACAAAACAATAGAGGTAAGGTGATTTGCTTTCTCGGCATGAAGATAAAAGCCTAAAAATCTCTTCTTCAGTCAGAACACGATCTCTGCCAGGATTTTCTTTAAGTTTGGTTAAGCTAAAGCAGGGATTTTCGTCGATCCATCGTAGACACACGGCGTGGCTGAAAAGAGTGGAAAGGCTTGAAACATAACGATTGACAGTGGCCGCGCTGCGCTTTTGGTTTTTGGCATTGGGCGTGCTGGCCAGAAGTTGACGCTCCTTCCCGATAAACTCTGAAGTGAGGTGGATTAGGGCGTAACTACTGAAGCGGGACTTCCAGTAGTTGAGGTGATGGAGCATGTCTTCAGCTGAGCGGATATGTTCCATAGCACCGTCGCTGATGTAGCGTTCAAGGAGTTGAGTAAAAGTGTGTTGTTGTTTGTGCTGATTGAATTTGAATTTGCTGAGCTTGATCTGATGCTCGACATCGGCTGCCCAATCTTCGGCTTCTTGTTTGCGGTCGAAGTGATTGCAAACGGTAGGATAGCCTTTGATACGGACAACTGCGCGCCAGTGACTAGTCCCATTTTTGTTTTTACGCTTTTGTATTGAAGCCATTGCTCAAACCTTTAATGATGGGTTCGAGCGGCTGGATGGTGGTGCTGGTTAAGATTCTTTTTCACTGCACCGTCATTGCACCGCGATGGTAATATTAAACTTGATCGTTGGTATTTGATCAAGCTAAATACAGCTCACAATTGTGCGTGAAAAAGTGGGGCAACTTGGACTTGAACCAAGGACCAGCGGGTTATGAGTCCGCTGCTCTGACCGACTGAGCTATTGCCCCTGAACACCTCAAGCTTACCAATTTCACCTTTCTAAAGGCAAGTAGTTTTAGTTAATCAGACAGGGCTTTAAGCTCGATGACCATCACTTCGATTGGTTCGTCTGATTCGTTGATATCTCCATGTAAAGTGCCTGGAGGATCTTCGGTTAACCAATAAGCCCTTCCTGTCTCAAAATGAAGAGGTGAAACCGCCCCTGTTTCCTCAATCTTAGTAAGAGTTCCGCCTTTTAATCCCACAATAACGCGCGAGCAGTCGTGGCGGTGCATACTTAAAGGTTGGTGAGGCATAATAACCGTTTTCCAAACACGCACATGCTCATTTTCAAATTGAAATACGCGATGCGTCTTTGTCTGTTCGTTTGCATAGAGGGAAGCAGATAACAGAAGCAGAGCAACATAAAGCGATTTTATCATAAAGGGGCGGTATACAGCGTTTTTGGGCATTTTTGATTTTTTCCATAACAAAAACTTCATTGAACTCGGCAGCTTCCATAAAAATCTAATCATATCTTTAACACAACCTCATAACTATAAGATAAAATAACAGTAAATTTTATTTTAATTACTATGACCAATATCCTAAGCAGTGTTTCCTCAACAGTTAGACATATTAACTCATCAGTTAGTGGATTAAATGCTCCCACAGAGCATTCTTTTCCATTTTCTCCCTCTTACGGGAAAAAACATGATAATTTAGCCACTCTTGAAAAAATCGCCGCCTCCCTAAAGGATGTCAAAGTCCCCTACTTCGTTGGGCTTTCTACTGAAGAGGCAATGGAAATTCTCAAGAAGCGCGGATCTTCATTCTTTGCGCATTGGACTCGATTAAAAGGACTCTACTCTCAAAGCCTTCCCCAAAAATTTCTTG
>CAZZJE010000353.1:0-2800 GCA_964654295.1 uncultured bacterium
CGCACAAGCTCTTCGTTTGTGTATGCACATTGCCTTTCTCTTACTGTCAAACAACAGATTAAGGGCTCTTTGACCCTTATTTGCGATTTGTTACACTTTTTGTTAAGCTCGCTTGTTTATCACTCGCTCGCTTTGTGTTTCGCATTTGTGGGCATAAATATAGCCAAACTTAGCCATTCTTGGCAAACAGCTTTTTTCTTCGCCACATAAAATTATCATAAACCATTGAGGCTTAGATGGTCAACTACAATTTCTCTAAAGACATCAGTTGTGTTGCGACAGATGAATGGTGTGCCCACTGGACAGGTTGGAGACATCCGGAAGCGCCCGAGCGCTATCTAAGTATTATGGAAGAGTTAACAGAATCGGGATTAGCAAATGCGCTGAGTTGGCATGTGCCTAGAGAAGCAACTGAAGATGATCTGGAGCTCTGCCATCCATTTCCCTATATCGCACTGGTGAAAGCCGAGATCGAATTGGTTGAAAAAAGTGGGAATGTGAATGAGTCGGTCACCTTGAGTACCGGGGATGTGCAGATATCGGCAGGATCCTGGCGAGCGGCGCTTTTGGCGGTGGGAGCAGGATTAACTGGTGTTGATCTCCTTTTTCAAGGATTAAGCAAGCGTGTTTTCTGTCCAGTTAGACCGCCTGGACATCATGCGCGTCCCGAACAGGGAATGGGATTTTGTTTATTTAATAACGTGGCGATAGCCGCTCGATACGCCCAAAAGCGCTATGGAATCAAGCGTGTGTTTATTGTGGATTGGGATGTGCATCATGGTAATGGCACTCAGGAGATCTTTTATGAAGACCCGACTGTTTTTTATTTTAGCACGCATCAGGAGAATCTCTACCCCTGGACAGGCAGCGCGGATGAAAAAGGAGCTGGATTGGGAGTGGGGACAACTTGGAATGTTCCGATTGCAGCGAATCAGGAGGCACGGCGCAAAATTTTAGACTTATATCGAGAAGAGGTTCCAGCCGTAATTGCTAAATTTGCGCCAGAGTTGATTATTATTTCAGCGGGGTTTGATGCACATTGGCAAGATCCCCTCGCTCAACTCAATTTGGAAGAGCAAGATTTTGGAGGGATGACTCGTGTGATTGTCAATGCAGCAAAAGAGTGTTGCGGAGGAAAAGTTTTATCGATGTTAGAAGGGGGTTATCATTTAGAGAGCTTAAGAAGCTCTGTTAGGATGCATATTCAGAATCTATAGAATTTATAGGTTTTCTCTTAGATAAGCTCCAAACTTTAGTCTCTAAAAAGAGCGAGGTCCTCCGCCGTAACCATACCAATTGAACTCATAGCCTTGATGTGTATCCCTTTAAAAGGGATTAGAAGCTGGACTAGATCGTCAAAAGTGGTGTGAGTCTTAACTAAATTAATCTCGTTGATAGGGAGACCTTCGAGATGCACTAGGCTTTTACCTTTGGTTTTACTACTTTCTAATTTAATATAAGCGAGTGGCATTCCTTTAAAGTAGATGAATCCGGAACCATCAACTGGAGTGTAACTTAAATTAATAAAAGTAATAGGCATCCCTTTAAGGTAAGCCAAGCCTTCATCTGTAATTCCAGTATGGCTTAAATCAATAGAAGCAATAGGCATGTTTTTGAGATAAGCAAGGCCTTTATCGGTAACTCCAGTATAACATAAAAGTCGTTTATAATTAGCAAAAAGTCATTTTAACAATTTTTTTCATTGATTCATCGTAGAGATGGAGACACTTTAGCTATAGTAGCTCTCTCAAATTCTTTGCGCCTTTGCCTTAAAAATAAAAAACTTATCTGAATTTGACTGTTGCCTGCTAGGATGCAGCCTAGAATCTATTAAGCAGAAGACTGCTAATGAAAACCAAAGTTGAGTTGCTGCTTAATACTTTCATTTCTAGCGTAGAGATAGATAAACCAGGCTTCGGACAAATAGGAAGGCATTTCGCTAACCCCTATTTTATGGCGCTGAAGCCCTAACTTTGAACTGATCTCCTTTAATTTTTTCCACTCTTTTTCTGTTAAATTTATGGGGTCTTGTCTTAATGCAGATTTCCAGATACGGTCGCATAGAGCTTGCTCTCGCGCCGAGAGTTTCATTTCCCCTGGAAAATCCCAACGACTGGTTGCTGATTTAGGCTTAATTATTTGCTGCAGCATCTGCTCAGCTGGATTTAAAGCTTCTGTAGTAGAGCTATCTAAAGGTATTAGGTCTAATATTTTATCCAAATCGGAAAAGGAAGGTGCTGGAGTCCATTTTCCCATGACCTCTTGCCATTTTTTTTCAAAGCTTTGATAGTAAGCTTCCGAGAAGGAGGATTCCCCATTTTTTTTATATTCCGAAAAAAAGTGATACAACTCCTTACGTTGTTCTGCAGCGATCTCATCAATTATTCCTTGAGTTGAGAGTGTTGTCTCTTCTTGAAGTCGACGATGAAATGTTTGGGCATATGGTTTTCCCATCTGAAGGAGGCCTCGTTGGCCTTCTCCTTGTCCTCGTAGGTAATGATTTCTCAAATGTTGGTTAATTGTATTGAGGCTATCTATTTCTTGTTGACTGACAGGTAAATTTTCTCCTTCCTCTATTGTCTTAGCCTTTTTTTCCAATTTTAGAAGCTGTCTCTCCTCTGATTCAGTTAAAGCGCCAGCCTCTTGAGCCATATTAGTAAAGCGCTCTAAAGTTTCTGTGCCTGGGCGATAAAAGCGACGCCAGCGTAAGCCCTCCTCTTGTGTGCTCTTAGATCTAACGGTTAAAACCTCATTTCCCGCGAGAATTGTAACTAGGCCTTTCGTAATCCGCTAAAAAAAA
>CAZZJE010000354.1:0-2792 GCA_964654295.1 uncultured bacterium
TGATCTCCTTATTCGTATTAATCTTTGTCCATCTCATCGCTAATCAAGTGACTGTATTAACTTGGGTTTGGCATGGACGCTTTCTCTCTTTTTCGGCAGGTCTCTCCTTGGCCTATGTCTTTGTCGATCTACTTCCTACGTTAGAAAAAGGGCAGCCCATCTTAAAAGAGACTTTTGAAACAATGTTGCCCTATTTAGATCGACACACCTATCTGATCGCACTGATTGGTGTTCTATTTTATTATGGCCTACACTCTTCGGCTCCCAAAGAAAAAAAGATCAATTTCTGGCTGACAATCGCAGGTTACCTTCTCTTTAACTTTTTTACAGGGACAAGCCTTTCCGACAGCAACAATCCCGACATTCAACCCATCGTTTTTTTTACGATCGCGCTTGCCTTACACCTTTTTGTTCATGACCATAATGTGGGAATGGAAGATTTAGCCTATTTTAAACATGAGGTGCGCTGGTGGCTAATTGCAGCACTGTTAATAGGATATGTATTGGGATATATCACTCAAATTCCAACGGCGGTTGTTGTGGTCGTTGTCTCCTTTCTAGCCGGTGGTATTTTGCTTAACTCGTTACGTTATGAGTTGCCTAAAAGAAATCATGTGGAGTATGGATTTTTCGTTTTAGGCGCCTTGATTTATACAGCAATTTTGTTAAATGTGAGACCTAGCTAAATCAAAAGGAATTTAAGATGAGTACTATTTTTTCAGTAGGAACGGGTAGCTTACAGTTTCCTACTACTCCAAGCCTCTCTCCTTTCCAGGAAAGCTCTTCTTTAACTTTACCTGTTGGCTTTCTACCTTTTGTAGAGTTTAGTGCAAAATTTTCTTTGGGAGAAGCTTCGACCGAGCAGGCACATCCAGTCACGATGAAATTAAGCGAAGTCATGCAGCGCTCTACTGAGGATGGCTTAGACCTGCTATGGCAAGTTGATCAAAATGTGATCGATGGCCTCAAAAGTTTTGCTCCGATAATTGACGCGATGGTTCCTGTTTTAACAGAAAGACTTGGAGTAGGCGGACGAATTTTTATCGTTGGCTCTGGTTCAAGCGGACGTATTGCATTTGATTTGGCAGCAAAGTGCAGACAAAACTTTTCTTTGGGTGGAGATAAAGTAATCCCCGTCATCGCCGGTGGGCTCTCTGCTGTTATTAGAGCGAAAGAGGGATTTGAAGATTGTGAAAAAAGCGGAGCTAATTGTGCCGCCTCGTTGGGGATCAAAAGTACAGATTATGTGATATGTGTCTCGAGTAGCGGGTCATCCCCTTTCAATGTTGGGTTTGCTCATGAAGCAGCAAACAGAAGCGCTGCAGGAGCCTATTTTTATAATAGTGAATTTGTGCCCGATCGCACTAGAAAATTATTTGAACGACAGAATCAAGCAATCCTCCCTTGGAAAATCGATATCGGGCCTCAAGCAATCTCAGGTTCGACTCGCTTACAAGGAGCGACTTTAGCCGAAGCTTGCTTAGGTGCACTCTTGTTTAGCACTCTCTTTCAGTTAAAGGGTGATCATGAATCCGCAGAACAGTATTGCAATAGCCTTGTCGAAAAAATCACGCAAGCTAATCAATTAATTCACCAACATTTATCAGAAATTGCTGCCTTTGTTGAAAAAGAGGAAGACATTTTCTCGGCTGAAGATGCAAATTTTAGAAAAGTTCGAGACGAAGAAGCGAAAGGATATGTCACATTTCTAGGAGATGATAAAGTTGGTTTAGCTCTTTTTATGGACACAACGGAATGTTCTCCCAATCCAGTGCAAGAGGAAAAAGAGTCTGAGACAAAACGATCTGAATTTCGGGCATACACAATCACACATCTTGACAATGTATCCGCATGGAGCTCATTAGTCGGCTACAACATTCCGGAAGAGGATCATGCCGATCTCAACCGCTTTATCTTATCTGCAGAAGTAGAGGGTAATCACTCTTTTTCTCAACGTCCTAAAGGAAAAGGAAACCTTTTGATTTCAGTTGCCATTGCTGAAAAATCGGGAGACCTTGCTGCAGAACTAATCGAAGAAATGCATACAGCCAAATCCTTCCCTTCGCAGGGAGAATCTGGAATTATTCTTTTATCTGTTCCAAAAATGAGAGAAGAGAAAAAAGAGTATTTAAAAGAAAAGTATCTCACATTAGTCATGGATGAAATTCCAAATGATCGAATTGCGCAAACAATTCTATTAAAACAAATTTTAAATCTGATCTCCAATGCTGCCATGATTAAAATGGGTAAAGTTGAAGGGAATAAAATGATCGATGTTCGCCCATCAAATGGTAAATTACTAGATCGATGCTTGCGTTTAGTACGGTCTATTTGGGAAGAGAAACAGTCATCCCTCGAGATTTCATCAGAAGAGCTTTATCTCATCGTGACAAATGTTATCGCAATCAAAGAGGAGCTGCTCCAGCAAAATATCTATACAGCTCCTCTAGTTAAAACAGTGCTAGCTCTTCTCTACTTAAATTTACAACCTAACCGAGAGAGCGTGATGGAAGCCACAAAGTTTCTTTTGGAACATAAAGAGTCCATTCACTGGTTGTCTCAGCCACAGGACTCATATGCTTTTGTATGACACTCATTGCCGCTGCCCTTTATAGTATCATCGGAATATCGGCTGGTCTAATTGGTGGCCTCTTGGGAATAGGAGGAGGGCTAATTGTTGTTCCTGCACTCCTTCTCGTTTTCCAATGGCAAGATTTTCCTTCAGCCATGCATATGGCTGTAGGGACCTCTCTCGCTGCTATGATCTTCACCTCAGCAGCGTCAGCATGGGC
>CAZZJE010000355.1:0-2786 GCA_964654295.1 uncultured bacterium
GTTTATTGCAAGCTGGCATCCTGTTCCTCATTACCAGATGGAGCTCTATATGGAAGACTTAATTGAATCTCAAAAAAGAAATCGGAGCATAGAATGACATCGCAGATTCAGGAGACCACACAAAGATTCGGATGACGGATCTTCCCAAAGTATCACCCAAAGAGGGAAACAGCGCTTTGGCAGTAAACAGCTATCTCAACAGGTAAACTGTTTGTTGGAGGCTTGCTTAGGAATAAGAGGGATAATATTTGGGACAGTCAAAAGATGAATCCACGAGTTAGAAAATTTTTATCCTATTACAAGCCATATTTAGGCCTCTTCTATGCAGATATGGCATGCGCTATTATTGTGTCGCTGACCGTACTAGCCATTCCCTTATGCATCAGGGCTATCACTAAAAATCTAGAAACACAATCGACAGATAGCCTCAGCCAGATTTACATGATGGGTGCTGTGATGCTTGTCTTGGTGGTTATCCACGCCATCTGCCATGCCTTTGTTGATTATAAGGGGCATATGATGGGAGCCTTAATGGAAAGAGACATGCGTAATGAGTTATTCGAGCATTACCAAAAGCTCTCTTTCAGATTTTATGACGACCATCGAACAGGTCAGCTTATGACGCGCATCTCAAACGACACCTTCGATCTTGCCGAATTGTACCACCACGGGCCTGAAGATATTGTGATATCTCTGCTTAATTTTATTGGCGCATTCGTCATCCTACTTAACATCAATATTACACTTGCTCTTATCGCTTTCCTTTTCCTCCCAATCATGGGCTTGTATGGCTTCTATTTTAGCCGAAAGATGCATCACTCCTTAAAAAGGAGTCGAGATAGAATCGGAGACATCAATGCTCAAGTTGAAGATACCTTAGCAGGGATCAAAGTTGTAAAGTCTTTTACGAACGAGGAGTTTGAGCAAAAGAAATTTTACTATGAGAATGACCGCTTTGTGAATAGCAGAAAGGATGGCTACAAAAACGAAGCTTATTTCTATAATGGTTTGCTAACTCTTACGCAATTGATGACCGCGGTTGTTGTCATCTTTGGTGCTATTAGCATTGTTAAGGGCGGTATAGACCTAGCAGATTTGCTTACCTTTTTGCTTTATCTTGTGATTTTGATTGAACCCATACAACGATTGGGGAATTTCAATCGATTATATCAAGAAGGGATTACCGGCTTTAATCGGTTTATGGAAATCTTAGAAGTAAAACCAGATATTCAAGATACCGCTCAAGCAACAGAGCTTACGACCGTTCAAGGAAACATCGAATTTAAAAATGTCAGCTTCAAATATAGAGAAGGCTATGATCACGTTCTAAAAAATATTTCTCTAAAGATAAACGCTGGAGAATATATTGCTCTGGTTGGCCCTTCTGGAGCTGGAAAAACAACTTTATGCTCTCTTATTCCTAGATTTTACGAAATAAATGCTGGAGAAATATACATCGATGGCAAAAACATCAGAAACATTCAGTTGACTTCGTTGAGGAGAAATATAGGACTTGTTCAACAAGATGTGTATCTTTTTGCAGGGACAGTTTTGGATAACATTCGCTACGGCAATTTGGAGGCAACTGAAGAAGAGGTTATCGAAGCAGCCAAAAAAGCCAATGCTCATGATTTTATCTTGTCGCTGCCTAGCGGATATGCCACAGATATTGGACAGCGTGGAGTAAAGCTTTCGGGTGGCCAAAAACAGCGTTTGAGCGTCGCTCGCGTGTTCTTGAAAAATCCGCCTATTATTATTTTCGATGAAGCGACAAGTTCATTGGACAATGAAAGTGAAAAGGCTGTTCAAAATGCTCTAGAAAAGCTTGTTAAAAACCGCACGACAATCGTTATTGCTCATCGCCTTTCAACGATACGAAATGCAAAGAGGATTTTGGTTTTAACCGATAATGGGATCGAAGAGCAAGGCTCCCATACGGAACTGATAGGACTAAATGGCATCTATGCGAACTTGTATAACATGCAGTTGAGGATAGAGGATATTCATGAAGAAAAAAGCTGACACAATCAGCATCATTGATTGCTTAAATTCCAAGTATGGTATCAAGGCTACCAACCTCATACTCCTCCCTTTAGGTGCAGATATGGACGCCTCCATATATAAGATTGAGGCTCATAATGGACAATTTTACTTCGTAAAGCTAAAGAAAGGTCACCATCCTGATATCAGTGTTGCGTTATTAGCATTGCTACAAGAATCTGGCCTCAAACAGATTATTCCCCCTATTCACGCAACCGATGGTAAGCTCATTCAGCACGTCAATGAGTCTACTCTCATCGTTTATCCATTTGTCGATGGACAAAATGGGTTTTGCTGCCATTTAAACGCTGACCAATGGATGATCTTAGGCAAAGCATTACGCCAAGTTCATGAATTAGATGTTCCACCGTCGATCAGAGATCAGATCAGAAAAGAAGCTTATTCTCCCAACTGGCGGGATGCCGTTCGATCGTTAGATGCCCATATCAATGGGAACCTAACCGGCGATGAAACGACTTTAAAGCTGCAGTCGTTTATGAGGGAGCATAGTTCGGCCATTCATCGCCTGCTAGATCGAGCTGAAGCTTTAAGCCAAAAGATCCAGGAACAATCGCCTGAATTTGTGCTATGCCATTCAGACATTCATGGCGGCAACGTGCTGATTGATGAAAGCGGCTCTATCTTTATAGTAGATTGGGACGAACCTATTATGGCTCCCAAAGAGCGCGATCTCATGTTTATTGGCGGAGGCGTTGCAAATGTCTGGAATAATCCTCAAGAAGAAG
>CAZZJE010000356.1:0-2781 GCA_964654295.1 uncultured bacterium
AGCCTCAACGATAAGGGAAGCTCATTTAATCGCATTATTGCATAATCAAGAGCTGTAATATAATTTTGCACTTCTTGAAGATCATCAGGGTTTCTCTCCACACTAATTCCCGCGCTAGCTGCAAGTATTTCTCCAATAGTTGCTTGAGTACCCTCAATTTTGCTCGACAGAACAGCTTCACGAGCAATAAATGGTCTTATTAGAAGATGAGGATTTGGTAATTTGCCTCCTTCCCTAGCTAATTTACCTAATAAAAAATCAGCTCGTGATAAAGCATTTACTAATTGAGTATTCCAGCTAATCTTAGGCGGCAAGGGATGAGGCACAAAAGCCGTGTATCCACTTGGAGATTTTATGATTTGTCCAGCAGGTGATTTCGTAATGTCCATCTTTTTCCTCTAGGTATAGCAATATGTTGCTGCTTATTATCGAAATTGTCAATATTCGATAATAAGACGGATTCATATCACCACCTTTGCAAGTAAAGATATATCTTATTATCGAATTTGCTTGTCATCGATAATAAGCTAACTTCTTAGCATCAATCATGAGAACAAGAACAGAGTTAAGCTGCAAAAGCAGCCAATTCCTCTAGGAAAAAGCCGAATTCCCGCCAGGGAAAAGTTCGAAGACCGTCCCATGTCTCCCGACACTTTAAATGATCTAACACTGCACCAGTCTATCAAACGACTCAAGAAGTGTTATGATCGCCTTTTTATGTGTGAATTAAAGGGTCATGGAATTTTAACTATTGAAGTTCAAGCTCAAATCACAACTATAAGTATAGGACAAAATGCTATCACTCATATTTAATAGTAGTTTCTAGGCCGCTCTGAGCATTCCAGTTAATCCAAGATCTCACTCGTCCATCGTTTCCAGCAAATAGCGCATCTCAAACGGCTTGGGCCCGTTTTCATGGATTTTAGGTGCAGTTCCAGGTAAGATTTCGAAATTGGGAGTAAAAACGACAAGTATTTCCTTCATTCGATCAAATCCCGTGCGATCTCCTGCAAACGTTGCCTTTCCTTCCCTGATAAGATCATCAAACGTTTTTAATCCCATCATCACTTGGTTAAGGTCAGAGCGATTAACAGTCACAGTAAGATCTGGTTTTTCTACTTGAAATCCCTTGATATTAGTAAGAGTCCCATTACTCATTTCAACTACGAATCGTTCTCCATTATCAGGAGTGATAAAATTCATAACAAAATGAATACCGTCGGCTCGTTTTGGATCAATGCTTATTCCGAGAAAATCAAGCCACTGCTCGGTTGTCATTGCTCGAATCACATCAGGTCCGGTAGACCGTGGAGGGACCCCGCCAGGCAAACCATTTCGCAACTCAAAAGCGCCCTGTAAAAAAGTATTGCGTACGCTCGAGCTCTCAGCAATGTATCCTAGTTGCTCAAACGCATCGGCAAGCATCTGACGGGCCTCTTGGTTGTTTGGTTCAGCTAGCACAAGTTTGTTAAGAATTTCAGTTGCATGCAAATATTTGCCTTGCGCCATCAATTCTTTAGCCTTCGCAAGAATTTTTGCTGTTCCTCCCATCATCTCCACATAAAGCGGAGCCGAATCCTTGGGCGATAGAGGAATCAAATTGGTTGGATTACCATCAAAGAAGCCTAAAAAACGATTGATTACCGCCCTTGAATTATTTTTGACATCGCCATGGTAACTGCGAGCTGGCCACTGATTCTGTAAGCTTTTGGGCACTTCGTAAACATTATGGATCTCATTGATTGTGACCCCGCGGTTAGCATAATGCAGTGCTTGGTTGTTTAAGTTGGCATAGGTGTCTCGCTGGGCTCTCAAGACCTCTTGAATTCTATCATTTCCCCAACGAGGCCAACTATGGGAAGCAAACATGACTTCTGCTTGTTTTCCAAAATGGTACAAGGCGGCATTAATCTCTTTCGACCAGTTAAGTGCGTTTCGAACAGGTGCGCCGCGCAGAGTGTAGATATTGTGAATTGTTCCCGTTACATTTTCTGCCATCCAAAGTGCTTTAAATTGTGGAAACCAGGTGTTCATCTCTACCGGAGCTTCTGTATCCGGTGTGTTTTGGAACACCATCTGCACACCATCTATCGTCATTTCTTCAAAATCTTTCTTAATTAACCGATTTGGTGGAATGAGACCAAAATTTCCGTTAGAAACATTTTTCCCTATGGCCTGATCAACATGGCCAAAAGGGTTCCGCTGAAGCAGGACAGCATACTGGTATTGTGTGCGACGTGACATCGCGTTCCCTGCGAAAACATTTTCAGAAATAGCGGCTTCTAAAAATCCCTCGGGAGCAATCACCTGTACCTTGCCACTCGTCACATCATCTTCATTCACAACTCCACGTACGCCTCCAAAGTGATCAACATGGGAGTGAGAGTAGACGACTGCAACCACTGGCCGTTTACCCAGCTTTTCATTGATAAACTCGAGCGCTGCGCGTGCCGTTTCTTTGGAGGTTAGGGGATCGAAAATAATCCATCCTGTATCGCCCTTAACGAATGTGATGTTGGCAAGGTCAAAACCTCGAACTTGATAGATACGGTTGGGGACAACTTCATAAAGGCCGTAAGCCATATTCAGAATAGCCTGACGTTGGAGGGAAGGATTAATGCTCTCGAAATCTTTTCCATTTAAAAGCCAGGCATAACTTCCCATGTCCCAAGCAACCTGGCCTGAGTCGGCCATGATTTTTGTGTAAGGTGGTTCAGCGATAAATCCGCGCTTGGCCTCCTCGAAATCTCGCTTATCTTCAAATGGAAGCTGTGCCTTAAT
>CAZZJE010000357.1:0-2766 GCA_964654295.1 uncultured bacterium
AAGCGGCGACAAGTCGCCGCACTCCATATACTCTTTAGCCTCAGTTTTTTAAATCGAAAACACAGAAAGATTGTGCATTGGGCCTCATAAGACAACAATTTTGCAATTACCTCTAAAGCCTACGCTACTTCATGGAGAACAGTATGCATTACAGCGAAACACACGAATGGATCACAACACAAGGCGATATTGGAACCGTTGGGATTTCTAATCATGCCCAAAAGGAGCTCGGTGATATCGTTTATGTCGAACTCCCTCAGGTTGGCCGCGTCGTCAAAGCGGGCGAAGAGGTAGCTGTTGTTGAATCGACAAAAGCGGCTTCCGACGTCTATTCACCCGTTTCTGGAAAAATTTTAGGCGTTAATGAAGCGCTTAAGGAGCATCCCGACTGGATTAACCACTCTGCTGAAGAAAAGGGTTGGATTTTTCGCGTTCAGCTCTCAAATCCTCAAGAGATTGAGCAGCTACAAGATGCCCAGACATACAACCGCTCCTTTTCTTAGTCACCTAGAGATTTAAACCATGGATTTTATCTCTAACCGTGAATCACAAAACAGTAAAATGCGAGCAGCCATCGGCATTGAAGATGTCATCGAGCTATTCCATGCGATCCCAGAGAAAATCAGGCTGGCAGCACCAGAAGAAGAGGATGGCCTATCAGAATATGAAGGCATGCGCCTGATGGAGCGGCTCGCAGCGGACAACCGCTACTCTATGTATGACAACTATTTGGGAGCCGGAGCTTACGAGCATCACATTCCAGCTGTCGTTTCAGCGATCTGCAGCAAATCGGAATTTCTAACCTCTTATACACCTTATCAAGGGGAAATTTCTCAAGGGCTCTTACAAGCAATCTTTGAATATCAATCGACAATTTGCGCTTTAACTGGTCTGGATGCTGCCAATGCCTCTCTCTATGATGCTGCTTCTGCCTGTGCGGAATCCCTACTTATGGCGCTGCGCCTCCAGCCAGATCGCCACCAACTCCTCATTGCAGGCAACCTTCATCCCCATTACAGAGGCGTTGCTAAGCAATATTTAGCGAATGTAGAGGCTCACTTAGACGAGCTACCGATTCAAAAGGATGGGTCGTTAGACTTACCCTCATGCGAACAAGCCCTTAATACAGAGACTGCAGCTATTTTATTGAGCTATCCCAACTTCTTTGGAGGCATCGAACCTTTCCAGTCTTTGATTGCACGCGCCAAAGAGCTTGGTATTTTAATAATCGTTTGTGCTAACCCTCTTGTCTACGGTCTTTATGCCTCTGCCGCTGAGTTAGGTGCTGACATTGCCGTTGGAGATACTCAGCCTTTTGGGCTTCCTCTCTCTTTTGGTGGCCCCTATGTCGGCTATCTCGCTTGCCGTTCAGCCTATATTCGGCAGATGCCAGGACGCCTAGTCGGTGAAACGGTCGACAAACAGGGACGTAGAGCCTTTGTGCTAACCTTGCAAACACGCGAGCAGCATATTCGACGCGACCGTGCAACATCCAATATCTGCACCAACCAAGCACTGGCCGCATTAGCCTCCTTAATCACTTTAACATGGTATGGCCCAGAGGGCTTAAAAGCTCTTGCTCTGACAAACTATCGACGTGCAGCCTATCTCAAAGAGGGTTTAGCTGCTCTGCCTTCTGTTGCTCAAGTCAGTCACATTCCTTTTTTAAATGAATTCACTGTCAGCTTCCACCGGCCTATTCAAGAGGTCCTTTCTCATTTTCGATCGGCTGGCATCGAACCAGGCGTTCCTCTGCAACGCTGGTTTCCCGCTCTACCTCAAACTCTACTTGTCGCTGTCACAGAAACAAAAAATAAAGTTCAGCTCGATCACTATTTATCTGTTGCCCAATCCCTTCCCTCTTAAGCGAGGCCAATGATGAAGACTCTATTAGAAAAATCTCAGAAAGAGCAGAAATCCTTTTCTCTTCCTAAAGAAGACAACGCCTTTTTGCAGTTTTCGCCTCCCCAACAGCTACTACGCCAATCGCCCCTTGTGCTGCCTGAAATCTCCGAAATTGATTTAACTCGCCATTTTGCACAGCTGGCCCGGCGAAATATAGGGATTGATACACACTTTTATCCTCTTGGAAGCTGCACGATGAAGCTCAATCCACGCGTCAATGAGTGGGCCGCTTCACTTCCTGGCTTTACCAGAACTCATCCTTTAGCGCCCGAAGAGAGTGTTCAAGGCAATCTACATCTTATTTACAACCTGATTGAAAAGCTCTGTGCCATCAGTGGCATGCAGACGGGAACTTTAGCTCCAAATGCAGGTGCACAAGGCGAGCTTGTAGGCGTACAAATGATCGCTGCCTATCATCAGATGCGAGGGGATTTCGACCGCAAAGAGATGATTGTTCCGGATACGGCCCATGGGACAAACCCCGCCTCTGCCGCTATGGCGGGTTTTAGAACCCTTTCCGTTAAAACAAATTCTCAAGGAGATGTCGACTTAGAACATTTGCGCAGCTTAGTCTCCAATCAAACAGCTGGTTTAATGCTCACAAACCCCAGTACTCTTGGGCTCTTCAGCCCTTCTATCTTAGAGATTGCAGATATTGTCCATAAGGCTGGAGGCCAGCTCTACTACGATGGTGCTAACCTCAATGCAATCTTAAATATCGCTAGACCAGGAGAGATGGGCTTTGATGTGATGCATATCAACCTGCACAAAACGTTTTCGACTCCACATGGAGGCGGAGGGCCTGGATCGGGGCCGGTTTTATGCAAAAAGCATCTAGAACCCTTTTTACCTGTTCCAAGA
>CAZZJE010000358.1:0-2765 GCA_964654295.1 uncultured bacterium
TTAGAGCACCGGCCTGTCACGTCGGAAGTTGCGGGTTCGAGCCCCGTCTCCCGCGTTGCGTACATTTAAGCAACGCATTATCCCAATTCTCTCATAGAAGTTGAGATCGCCATGAAATGAGGAGCTCGTGATGCATGCGCCGCAAAACACAGCCTCTTCGACAGTAGCGACTCAGATCTACGCCTATTTCAGTATTACATTAGGGGCGATATTAGCCGCATTTGCAATCGATGTCTTCTTTATTCCCAACGCGCTAGTCGACGGTGGAATTGTTGGTATTGCCATGATTGGTGGCCATCTATTTGGCGAGTGGACAATCCCCTTTTTCCTTCTTCTCTTTAACTTACCCTTCATGATCTTAGGCTACCGTTCTATCGGACGCGCCTTTGTGTTGCACATGCTTTATGCCAACGTCATCTTTGCAGTCACTAGCATGGTATTGCACTATTATTTACCTAACCTGGTATTTAAAGATGAAATTTTAGAGATTGTTGTAATTGGAGGAGCCATTTTAGGTGTAGGACTTGGATTGATCATCCGTTATGGCGGATGTATGGATGGCACAGAGATTTTAGGGTTAATTATTAACCGCAGGACTGGCTTCACTGTCGGCCAAGTCGTCATGTTCACTAACATCTTTGTCTTTGCTGCTGCAGGAGTTGCCTTTCAAGATTGGCATCCCCCAATGCTTTCATTGATCACCTATATCATTGTTGTCAAAATTATGGATGCAGTGATTGTGGGACTAGACGAGACGAAGTCGGTATTGATCATTTCGGCTCATTCTAACGCAATTGCCCAAGCGATTATTCATGAATTAGGTCTTGGGTTAACAATCATGTATGGTCGCGGAGGATTCTCCGGAGATGAGCGTGAAATTCTCTATGTCATTGCTGAACGCTTGCAATTAGCTGACCTAAAGGAGCTGATTTATCGCGAAGATCCAACTGCATTCATTGCTATTGAAAACCTGCATGAAGTCGCAAACGGTAACCAAGGACGGGCTAATCGCCAAACCTCATGGAGACGCGTCATCACCTCTCTATTCACAAAAAAGAGCACTTAATTACCCGACAAGAGATCCTGGAACAAGCTTTGAACTTAGGCTGGGATGATGCAGGAGTGACACAAGCTCGCATTCCGGAAGAGGATATTCAAGCTTACCGCAGCTGGATTTCTAGCCAGCAACATGGGGCTTTGGCCTATATGGAAAACGAGATTCGCTGCTATCCAGAAGCCCTTCTGCCAGGAGCTAAGACGGCGATTCTCTTTATCAGCTATTATAAGCAGCCCTCAATTCCCTTGGAAAAAGGCAAAGGAGTGATTGCCTCTTATGCAAGAGGGCGAGACTACCATCATTTGCATCGAAAACGTTTAAAACGCTTTATAGCCTGGCTGGAAGAGCGGGCAGGAGAGAAGGGCATTGCTAAGGGATTTAGCGATTCGACACCAATTATGGAAAAGGCTTTAGCCGTTCAAGCTGGGCTAGGTTGGTTTGGGAAAAATACCTTATTGATTCATCGCCGCTTTGGAACCTACACCTTACTCTCTGGTGTTTTAACAACTTTAGAGTTCTCGGAAGCAACAATCGAGCTTCGCCTGCCGCGATGTGGAGTCTGTCGTAGATGTTTAGATGCCTGTCCCACTCAGGCCTTTATTGCTCCTTATCAACTAGATGCCCGACGATGCCTCTCGTACCATCTGATTGAATCGAAAGAGCCTATTCCCGCTGAGATTCAGAAAAAAAATCCAGGCTACATCTTTGGATGTGATATCTGCCAAGAGGTTTGTCCGCATAATTGGAGAAAGCCCACAAGCTCAACAGAGGCATTTTCTCCAGAAATGGGAGTGGGTGCAGAGTTATCTTGGAAAAAGTTAATGGAGTTAAAAGAGCATCCTGAGCAGCTTTTCGGAACACCTTTGCAGCGGCGAGGTGTTTTAGGTCTACAGCATACAGCGGAGACGTTAGATTTGAATAAATAAATATTTTTGTACTTTATTTATGTTTTCACTATTGTCCCTCTAGAAAATGTGTACAAGCAGTTTAAGAGGCGTGACAACCTTAAAGCCGTATCAGAGCGAGGCAAAATAGATGATGTTTGATCCAGAGAAAGAGCGGGAGTCACAAGTTAAAAACCTATTAGCCATAGACTCTTGGCGAGTGTTTCGCATCATTTCTGAATTTGTTGATGGCTTCGAAAACCTCAGTAATTTAGGCCCCTCTGTCTCTATTTTTGGCTCAGCTCGTATCCAGTCAACAAGTCCCTACTACGCCATGGCTATTGACGTTGCCCAACAGGTTGCCAAAAAAGGGTTTGCCATCATTACAGGAGGTGGGCCTGGTATCATGGAAGCAGCTAATAAAGGGGCTCAATCGGTTAATGGAGCCTCTTGCGGATTAGGCGTCGACCTTCCCCATGAAACTGATCTAAATTCCTTTATTGATTTAAAATATCGTCTAAAATTTCGTTACTTTTTTATCCGCAAAGTGATGTTCATACGCTATGCACAAGGCTATATTTTTCTGCCTGGCGGATTAGGGACAATGGATGAGCTATTTGAAGCGATGACACTCATTCAAACAGTCAAAATCCAACCCTTTCCAATCTATCTCATGGGAAAAACATATTGGGAAGGATTGTTACAATGGCTCAGAGATACGCCTTTAAGTTACGGCTGCATCTCTGAAAGCGATTTTGATCTGATTCAGATAACCGATGACGCTGCGGCAGTTGCTCATGGGATTGAACGAAACTACCACCGCA
>CAZZJE010000359.1:0-2758 GCA_964654295.1 uncultured bacterium
TAATAGTGAAATTTCAGACCAAGTAAGCGGGGCCAAAGTATATAGAAAATGAGACCTGTTCTAATTTATAGCCATGCGGATGAGCCTATCACACATGCTCTTTTTTCCTCTGAGCTTGATCAAAAATTTAATATGGTCAAGCTCTCTTTGGAATCATTGTTAAAAGATAGTGTGATTATTGATGAATTTGATGAAAGTGAAGTCAAAATCGACTGGACACTTTCTTCTGGATTAAAAATCTCTAATTCAAAAGATTTTTATATAATCAATCGAGTGTTGTCCATTCCAGAAATTTTATTTCATGATTTTTCAGAAGAAGACAGAATCTACGCTCTATCTGAATTTCGTTCCTATCTTGCATTTGCCATTGAAGCTTTTCCTTGTTGTTTCTCTAAACCAGGAGCTTTTGGATTATCTGGAAATCGGTTTTCTTTGCCAAGACAATGGGAAATGATTAAGCAATCTAACTTATCTGTTAAAGTACCAAACTATTATTTAGGAAATGTTCATTATTGCGGCTTAAAGGGAGATGTTGTCTATTCTGAACCATTTAATTTTTACTATTGGAAGCCAAGCGAGGAGATTAAAAACACATCTTTTGTTTTTGAAAGGCCGAAAGGAAAGCCGATCATTGCTTGTATAATTGGAGATGAAATAGGAGTTTTTTCATACTATCCTCAAGACAAGCTATCTTCAAGAGATAGTGAATTAGTAAAAGAACACTGTAGAGCTTTGTCTAGATCATTCAACTACCCGATTGCAGAGTGTCTATTTTTTCTAGACGATATAGAAGTCAACTTTGGAATGATCTCCAATATCCCATATGCTTCGAGAAATAAAAAATGGTTTTCAGGTATGATTAACTCTTTCTTTACACAAATCATGGAAAGAGATGGAAAGGGTTAAAATTAATAACCTATCGAAAAGGTACTCTGATCGCTATATTTTTCAACGAATTAACCTTACATTCTACTCTGGAAAAGTCATTGGCCTTTTAGGGAACAATGGTGTAGGGAAAACAACGTTTATAAAATTAATCTGTGGTTTGATTTATCCAGATGAGGGAGAAGTCTTCGTTAATGGGATAGATATCAAGAAACAACGATCAAAAAGCATGCAAAGTATGGGGGTTTTTCTTGAAGGATCCCGTTCGACATATTGGAGATTAACTGCCTGGCAAAACCTATTATATTTTTCTGGGTTAAAAGGAACTTTTGGCAAATCAGCTCATAATCGAGCAGAGAACCTACTCCAGATATTTGATTTATGGGATATTAGAAACACAAAAGTTGAATTCCTTTCTTTTGGAATGAAGCAAAGGCTAGCTCTTGCATGTTCTCTTTCTCATGATCCTTCCATTATTTTACTCGATGAACCAACAAGTGGGTTGGATAAACAATCAAGCATAATTTTTGAAAGTTTTATCAAGCAATTAGCTAATGAGAATAAGGTGGTTATTATTGCTAGCCATGATCATGAGATGATCCAACGCATCAGCCACAGCACGTTAATAATCAAAAATGGTTCGCTAAATCATGTTCTTTAACATTCTGTGGAACGAAATAAAAAAAGAAATTTTAACAGCTTGGAGCTATAGACTTCAATGGCTAGGAGAATTCGTATCTCTTTTAATTTTTTTTATATTTCTCATAGCTTTGACAAAAGAAAAACAAATTGCTGGAGTTAGCTATTGCTTGTGGTTTTACTCTATTCTCATTATCGGAGACATTAGTGGTAAAATATCAACGGAAATGCGATCTGGTACGTTTGAACAAATTTATTTATCTGCTATACCCATTCCTTTTTTACTTTTTGCTAAAGTTGTCTCAGCCATTGTTAGATCATTTATTATTATGGGCAGTCTATTTAGCCTTCTTTGGGGATTAGGATATATTACTTTATTTAGTCTACCAATTATACAATTAACTTATATTATGTTACTTATTACACCAGGTCTATTCGGATTAAGTTTATTTCTAGGGGGATTAACTATTTTATTAAAAGATGTAGGCTGGATGCTTAATATCATCAATAACAGCTTATTGTTCTTAAGTGGTATTTTCATGCCCATAGAATCTTTTCCAACTTGGTTACAGTATGTGTCACATATAAGCTTAATAACTAATGCTATTGATTTCATTAAAATTAATCATTCTAACAACGAGTTGTCTTTGTTTATCATTAGCCTTATTTATCTAGTTTTCGGCAGTGGAATATTCCTATATTGTGAAAAAAAGGCAAAATTAAGAGGTTGTTTAGGTCATTACTAACAAATTGTTTTGCGTTTTCAAAAAATGCCTGCTGAAGAGTATCCGTCTAATCTAGCCATCTTCTAATAATTTCTCGATTTCAGCACCCTTTCTTTTAAAAGGAGAGGTTATGCCAAGACGTACGTCAGAGGACTCTTTAAGCGAATGGAAAGAAAAAATTTCTGAGCAGCAGCAAAGCGGCCTTTCAGTTGCAGCGTGGTGCCGGCAACATGATATCGCAATTCAACGCTTTTTTTACTGGCGAGACAAGCTCTTTCCAAGGCTGCCTTTCAAAAAGAGCGATTTTACGGAGGCTCTAAAAGAGCAAACAGCTAGGGTTGATTCATCAGGGGTTATTCTAAAGTACTGCGGCTATGAAATTCATTTAGAGAGAAATTTTGATGGCTCTGTTTTAAAAAAGTGTTTGCAACTGCTTCTTGAGTTATCATGCTGACAATTCCTGGCAATGTACGCTTATTCATTTGCCAAACACCTGTAACCTCATTTCC
>CAZZJE010000360.1:0-2754 GCA_964654295.1 uncultured bacterium
CAAGTCGAGATGAGCAAAAAGCGGTGACAAGTCACCGCACTCCAAATAGCTTTAGACGCCCATATAGGTAAGATTTAGAGGCATTGTGCCTGCCCGTTGGGCCTCATAACACAACAATTTTGAAGTCCCTTTTTTAATTTTGCAATTACCTCTTTAGCTAGAAAAAACCCGTTCAAGAGAACGGGTTTTTTATTTTGTGCCTCTTAATAAACTTTCAATTAACGCACTTTCAAAACAATTTTTCCTCTTGTATGCCCATCCTTACTCTTTTCTTGAGCCTGAGCCGCGTCGGCAAGATTTAGCTCTTCGATGTGAGGAGGCTTCACTTTGCCCTGCTCAATGAGCTGACTGATTTCTGCCAGCTGCTTGCCATTCGGAGAAACAAAGACGTAGTCAGCTGTAATCCCACGCTGCTTTGCCGCTGCCTTATCTAAATTGGGATTGACGATGGAGACTAAATGCCCTCCCTGTGTCACCAGATGGAAGCATTGATCATATCCTTTACCTCCGACACAGTCGAAAGCCACGTCGACCCCTTCAGGAGCCATCTCTCTTACTCGCTTCTCTACATCCTCTTTAGTATAGTCAATGACCTCATCGGCTCCTAAAGATTTGAAGTAGTCATGATTCTCTTGTCGCGCTGTAGTAATCACTTTAGCTTGAGCAACCTGCTTAGCAAACTGGATGGCTAAGCCTCCCACACCTCCAGCCCCCGCTTGAATAAATACTGTCTGGCCTCGGCTCAACTTGGCAAAATCAAACAATGCTTGCCATGCCGTTAAACCAGTCAGAGGGATTGCTGCTGCTTCAGCAAAATTTAATTGCTTTGGCATCCTAGCCACAGAGTCTGCCGGCACACAGATATACTCAGCATAGGTACCCCACTTCACTTTTGGCTGCCGGCAATAGGCAAAAACCTTGTCTCCAGGGCGAAACTGTGTCACTCCTTCTCCTACTTCAGAAATAATCCCTGAAGCATCCCAGCCTAAAATAAGCGGAAACTCATGCGGTAAACGCTCTTTTAACAGTCCCTCTCGAATCTTCCAGTCGACCGGATTAACCGCCGTATAGGCAATCTGAATTTGAACCTCTTGCGCTTTAGGATGCGGTGTTGGAATCTCTCGCATCTTTAATTCATTTGCCCCACCAAAATGTTCAATCACCATGGCTTTCATAAAAAGCTCCTTTAGCTTAAGAATGATCTTTTAAATGGCTTTTCAACATCCACACTGCCTTTTGATGCACACGGATGCGATCTGTGTAGAGATCAGCTGTACCAAAATCTCCCGATTCATCCGACTCTGCGATTGCTTCACTCAATGCTTGGCTCATCGCTTCGTGATCACGCATCAGCTCTCTAATCATCTCTTGTCCACTCAAAACCCCTTCGCTCTCCTTTAACGTTGCCAATTCCAACATCTGCTTTAAAGACCCTGGAGCGCGATGGTTAAGAGCTCGAATGCGCTCAGCAATTTCGTCTAAGGCGTCAGCCAGATCTTCATATTGGTGCTCAAATAATTTATGAAGCGATTGAAAACGCGCGTCTTCTACGTTCCAATGAAAGTTTTGAGTCTTAGTGTATAAAATGTAGCTATTCGCTAAGAAGCGAATTAGTGTCTGTATTCCCGGTGAAGATCTCTGCTTCTGCTCTTTAACTAAAGTTTCTTGGGCCATCTATCAACCTCCTAATCCGCTAATTTATAAAATAATTTTTAGGCTCTTCTATTGCTTTATATTTCAACTCTCCTTTATGCACTATATTAAAATTTAACTAACACTAGGAGAAAGCACATGTCTTGGAAATCTGCCCTTATGCTCGGATTAACCCTCTTCTCTCTCCCTCTCTATTCGGCAGAGAATAATAACGCTAGCTCCCAAGAAGACAAGTGGCGACAGCCTGCTGCGGTTATGGGAGATTTTGCGAAAAGACACGCAAACTTTAAGCGAGAGTTTTTTGCAGACAATGAAGAACGCTTTGCAGAACTCGTTAGAAACGGTCAAGCACCACGTACTCTCTTTATTGGATGCAGCGACTCTCGCTTTATTCCTGAGTTGATTACATCCAGTAAGCCGGGTGAGCTCTTTGTCATCCGAACAGCTGGAAACTTTGTGCCTACATTTACAACAGATATCGCTTGGGACGGTGTTGCAGCAACGATTCAATATGCTGTTGAAGCATTAAAGATTAAAGATATCATCGTTTGCGGTCACTCTCACTGCGGAGCAATCCAGGGGCTATTTGCGCCGCCAGCTATTGAAGAACAGCTCTATGGCAAAAATTTAGTCAACTGGCTGCAGTTCGGCACAGCTGCTAAACAAGAAGCGATAGAATCTGCACCAAAAAATGCCTCTCAGCAGCAGCTTTATACCTTAGCAGAAAAAGCTTCAGTTCTTTATCAGCTCGACCACTTACTTACCTATCCTTTTATTAAAAAAGCTGTGGAAGCAAAGCAGCTAAATTTGCATGGCTGGTATTATACGATAGAAACAGGGGATGTTGAGGCTTACTTGCCATCCAAAGGGGATTTTGTTCTGATCGAACGATTTACAGGTGCTGTGCAAGCTGCAACTTCACTTCAATAACAAGAGATGTAGCGTAGGCTTTAGAGGTAATTGCAAAATTCAAGTTACGCAGAGAAAATTTAGTAACCGAGTGTTTTGTTAGGCCTCGAAGAGGCCGGTACAATTTTAGGCCAGGTCGTAAGGCCTTAGCCTTATCTTTCTGTATGTTTGATTTAAAAAACTGGGGCTAAA
>CAZZJE010000361.1:0-2686 GCA_964654295.1 uncultured bacterium
ACCACAAGGAATGCAGTTAGAATTAGATAAAGATGGAATTTGTCGTGTTTTAATCGAGGACTCTTATTTAGTTGCTTTTGAAAAAGCAGAAGAGCGCAAGGGTTTTTTTATTTACAGTGTGGCAGCCATTGTCTTACCGGATCAAGAAGAGCGTCTATTTAAACAAGCTTTAATCGATAGTTTATTTGGGCATAAAACAAATCTCTGTAGCTTTGGCTATGATAGCCATACCCGCTCTCTAATCCTCTATCGTTTCGTGCAAGAAGAGGGATGTGACCTTCTTCTCTTTTCACAATTGATCACTCAATTTTATCAAGCCCTTAAAAACTGGACGGAACAGCTAGACCAACCCGAAGAGAAAGAGAGGGAAGATGAGAGTGGTGAACAGGCAAATACACCGCTTAGTTCTCCTCAAACAATGCGCATCTTTTATGGGTGAAGCTTATGAACATGCGCATAAACTCTGACCCCGTTCGATTTGCTCCGCAGCTCTCTCAAACAGAGAGGCAGCCGCGCAGTTCATTAAAACTAGCTCCTCATCGACTTAATTCTTCAGTTCCTACACCTTCAAAAGAGACAACCTCTACTTCAGTCGCTGCTACTACAACTCCTTCATCTGAAACAGCTCAAACCCCAACTCTTGCACCTCATACACCTAATCCAAGCCCTCCTGCAGCTCAACTTTCTAAACTTGAAAAAGAGGCCGAAGGTGCACTGGGTTCACTGAATCGTTTGAAGCCTCCAAAAAAGAAGCTCGAATTAAAACAAATTAAAGCTGGAATTGACTACGCACGCAATACAACAAAGGCTATAGGTAATGCGACGACTTTTTTGAGCAGCGTACCTGTTGCTGTGATTTTGACACCTATTACAGCTCCTCTTGGAGCTATAGGGCAAGGAATTGAATGGCTAAGGCGCAAAAAGGATAAAACTAAGCAAGAGGATCATATTACCAAAACATTAGTTGCAGAATATAACAAGGCTCTTCCTGGGAGTGTTGAGTCCCTGTCTAGTGAGGATATAAAAAAAGCTAAAGAGAACTTTAATCATGAATTAAATCATTTATATGGCGAGCTAAATGAAGACCTTAAAGAATATCGGGCGTTAAGAAAATTAAGTGGAGATACTAAGCCCCTTCCTAATGAGACTAATGATAACAAAAAAATTCAAGAAATTAACGAGAAAAAAACAGCTCTAGAAAACAAATGGAAAAGCAAGGGAATTGTACCAGAAACACTCGTTAAATTAGCCATAAAAGGGGGGGATCTCGCAGAAGGGGACAAATCTGAAGTTGCACAACAGCATATTCAACATTTAGCAAATCAGACATGGGAGGCTCTTTTTCAAGGTGCTATGAGTAAAGCTAATTTAGAAATATTAGCAGCACAGGGTCATGTGAATCAAGCAGCTCTTCTGACAACCCTTGCTTCTGCTCAAGCTCTCGTCACAGTTCCTTTAGCAATTGCCATCATCGCTGGAGCGACATCCGCCCAGCCTTTAGCTCCGGTTAATATAGCTTTTTTAGCACTTAGTTTGGGTGTGGCAAGCGCTGGGCTCTACTATCTCCATCGCACGCGTCCCAATGCATTCAGACAGGCTGTTAGCACACCAAAGCGTATCTATTTTCAAACGCGTCAAACACTGGCTAGCATGAGCACGGCCATTTCACGTGCTTCTACCAAAAAGAAAGCCATCGAAGCTCGCTATAAACAGATCGCTTTGCTGAAAATGAATCATCAAAGCACAGTTAAGATCGATTCTGAATCTGGGCGCGCAAAGATAAACGACTATAAAAGGAAATTCGAAACCAGGGGTGCTGATAAGGAAATAGATTGGAATGCGAAGGCCAATCAACTAGATCAGCGGCTCTCTCAGTTAGAAGAGGGAATTAACCATTGGAAAGGCAAGGTAAAAGAAATTAAGCAAGATATGGTTAAGGCCAAATTTGCCGATAATGTTCGTGCACAATACAAAATGAATCCAATGAAAGATAACATTAAAGGGTTTGCGGATATCGTTTTAGAGCTCTCTGCTATTTCCTATGAAAGGGAGACAAAGATAGCGTTTGATACCTATTTAGAAAAAATGGGTATTACCATGCAAACAGTTAAAGGTCCTAAAAAAGAGCTCATGGAATTGGGTCGCAAAGCAGAGGTCACAAATCAGGATATCGTTGACCTCGTGCACATAACTGCTAAATTAGGGCAGCCGATTCCTTTATCTGTCAGAAACTTTATGAAGCACGAAATGAAAATGAAAGAGGAAGATATTCCTAAAACATATGATCAAAATACCTTAGATAAATTTGCTAATTTGCACGATCCCTTTGCCATCAAAAATACAGCTGAGAACTTATTAAAAGTTGATCCCAATCTTAGCAATCCCTCAACTGTCGCAATGCTTAGGTTATTAAAGATTAAACCGGAAAAAATTAGCTCTAACCTATTCTCTCGCCAAGAAGAGTTAGAAGTTGCCATGAAAAATTTCTTTGGCATGAGTCATGATGACTTTGTGCGATTCGTGAAGGTTATTGAAGAAGAGCAGAAGAGAGCTGAAGCTGCAGAGCAAAAAAAGGCTGACTCTAGCTCAACATCTTAACCTGTTGCAACACGAAGCCCTCATATAAGCAGAAAAATTCTTTAAAATGAAAAGAGCTAGGTTCATAGTAGGCCTCGAAGAGGCCGGT
>CAZZJE010000362.1:0-2607 GCA_964654295.1 uncultured bacterium
CGGTCATCTCCTCCACTTAAACTCATGTTGAGAGAATTAAACGCTCCTTGGCTGCAGCCTCCATGTCTTAGAAACACTCCATGCTTGACTCCACCCGCTTCGTTAAGAAGCTCAAACTCTAGCCAACGGACTCCCTCTCTCTCTTTTTCTATCATATTGGTTTCTTTTACATGTCTTTGAGCTAAGAGGAAGTATCTACAAAATAAGTGTTTGAAACTGCTTTTGGAGTGCGGCAACAAGTCGCTGCTTTGTTGCCCGCTTCGGCTTTTCGAAGCGTTGGAAGCCCTATTACTTAATCTTTTTCTGGTATCCCAACATCTCGACAAGTCGAGATGAACAAAAAGCGGCGACAAGTCGCCGCACTCCAAACACTTCGCGTTACTAACATTTTGTTAATATGCAGCCTAGGCTACCTCGATCCCGATTTGCAGGCGAGCGTTTTTTTAAAAAAAGAAATCCTTTAAAGTGCAGGAAAATAAATAATAAACGAGGAAAAATGTCTCTGTCTGCAGATGTCATCCAGGCCATCCAACAGGCTGAAACTGCTTTTAACGAGTGGCGTCATGTTCCAGCACCCTCCCGCGCTCAAACATTGCGTCAAATCGCCGCAGCTCTGTGTTCAAAAGCGGAATACTTTGCACGTCTCATGGCTGAAGAGATGGGAAAAACACTTCGCGAGGGAATAGCCGAAGTGGCCTACTCTGCCGACTACTTCGACTGGTTTGCAGGAGAGGCAGAGCGCATCTATACAAATTGGAGTTCCTTCATCAAACGCAAAGAAGCAGATTTTAATTTACCAAGAGCCAATTGGTGTCTGCGCGGCTATCACCCCCTGGAACTTCCCTTTAGCTATGGCCGCCAGAAAGATAGCTCCGGCTTTAGCTGCTGGATGCACAATCTTAGTCAAACCATCCCCCGAGTGTCCAAGGTCTCTCCAAGAGCTATCCCAGTTGGCCCTATCACAAGGGCTGCCACAACACTGTCTACAAGTTATTTTGGGAGAGGAAGCATTGATCGGGAAATTATTGATGCAGAGTGAAACGATTCGCAAGCTCTCTTTCACCGGCAGCTGTCCAGTTGGCCAGCTTCTCTACGCTGGCTCGGCACAAACATTAAAAAAGTTGACCCTAGAGCTTGGTGGGCATGCCCCCTTGATTGTTTGTGCAGATGCAGATCTTTCTTTAGCAGTTCAAGAATCTATCAAAGCTAAATTTCGAAATAATGGTCAAACTTGCATCGCTGCCACACGATTCTTTGTCCACGATTCACTGATACATTCTTATATCTCTCAGCTAAAAGAAGCCCTTTCCAAACTCTCTGTCGGCTCGCCATTTGATCCTAAAACCGATCTGACAAATGTCTTGCATCCCTCTGCTGTACAAAAAATTCAAGCTCATATCAAAGATGCCCTAGAGAAGGGTGCCAAACTGGAATATGGGGGAGAGGCTCCCTACCAGCCAACGATTCTTTCAGGCATGACGCAGCAGATGCTTGCCTTTCAAGAGGAGACTTTTGCTCCCCTGGTTTCAGTTGCCACCTTTCACACAGACGAAGAAGCGATTGCAATGGCAAACAAAACCCCGTATGGGTTGGCAGGCTATCTCTTTACCCAAGATATCAAACGCGCTAACACTCTTGCAAGCCAACTACAAGTGGGTGTCGTTGGAGTCAACGATGGATCGCCCAGTGCTGCTCAACTCTCATTCGGAGGCATCAAACAGTCAGGCTTTGGTCGAGAAGGCGGCCCCTTTGGCCTTAGGGAATACCTAGTTGATAAATCTCTCTCATTTCATTTTGCTTAACAACGGAGATTCATAATGTCTAGCTGCTGCTCAACAACTGCCGGCGTGGCTTCTCTTAGTTCAAACTGCTGCCCATCTGAAGAAGCGGCTCCCTATAAACCATCCTGCCTCAGCCGCGCAATTGAAATGGTAGGCCGCGTAGCCCTAACGGTCTTTGCCTTCGTTTTAGCACCTCTGTATACCAGCATTACCTATACTCTAGGACTCCTCTGCGGCTTTGCCTATGCTCTCGCTAAAGATATCAAAAGACCCATGAACTTTCAAGGAGAAGGCCTTAGGCCAGTCTGTGCCCAAGGCTATCTAGAAAGGTTGTCTGGCAAGCGCTGGCCGGTGCCGATCACCCAACTCGTCACCGACTTCTTCATCGGCCTTCACACCTACCACGACCCCAAAATCTTTGGGCCACTCTTCTGCGGTCTCTTCACCGGCTTCTGGTCCGGCCGCTTTGCTGTCAACGGCACTGCCGACCTCGGACGGCGCCTCTGGAAAAAGGAGAAATCTCCACCACCACCGCCGCTACCTCACCCCGGAAGCTGCGGCTGTCCGCATTAAAGTTGCCAGAACGCACTCTCTCTGCTATTCTGCACTTTTTAGCCTAAATAGCTCAGTTGGTAGAGCAGCGCATTCGTAATGCGAAGGTCGCAGGTTCGACTCCTGTTTTAGGCAATTAAGGGGGCTCTGCCCCCTTAATAATCCCCCGCCAAAGGGTCAGAGACCCTCTGGACTCCCTTCCATAATAGGTTCTATTTGTATCCTAATTTCCCTGAAAATTATACATAGGTTTTTGGATCAATGCCAAATACCT
>CAZZJE010000363.1:0-2575 GCA_964654295.1 uncultured bacterium
CGCCAGTTGTGCCAGATTTAACAACAATAATTTTTCCCGGTTGATTCGCCCCTTCAATCGATTCGATATCAGACTTTTTATTAAGCAAAAGAGATAGACCTGTTGTGACGTAAGGTTCTGAAAAATCAAGCGCTTTCGCTCGCTCGGGTGTGACTGTAAGTGATGAGAGGATAATATCAACTTTATTGCTATTGAGAGAAGGAATCAGTCCCACAAACGAAATATTTTCGATCACGACTTTTCGATTTAAAAACTCTCCCAATTGATTTGCTAAGTCAACCCCAATGCCACACGGTGTTCCATCAGGACCAATCATCTCAAAGGGAGGATAGGATAGCTCCATGCCTACGCGAAGAGGTGGATTTGCGTAGATAGTTGAGAATAAAAGAGATAAGATAATAACGTAAACTTTCATATCGTTATCCTAAATATTTGCCTAATAGTACGCAATATCTATGCTCGATTATCACAGTAGAAAAAGATTAATTAAGAGACTTTCTCTTCAAAAGGAAGATCTTTGAGCATTTCTTCTGTGGAAATGATAATTATTTTAATTTGAGCGGTTTCCTTGTTGGAGTCAAACTGAAGCTGTAAATGGTTAATTTCTGTTAAATCTATTTTTTTTCGATTCATTTAAGCGATAAACCTTTTGATTTTCGTATCGTTTTGGAGACTTATACGTTAGCAAAACGTTTGTGCATAAGATTTCTTTAATTTTTTCTTTTTGCGGATCTTCTAAAACCAGATGAAAGAAGTGATTTCCTTTTTCTAAGAGGTGGTTAGGTTGACCGTGAGAGCGATTTTCATTAATAGTTAACATAAGCTTAAATAGATGGTTTATTTTTCAAAATGTTTGTTTAAAAATCATTGTTAATGGATTTTTTAAGAGGTTTTAAGAACAGTTTTTTTACTATTCAATGTTTTGAGGCGGCAAGCGACGCAATCGCTTTTTGATTGATTCTCTCTCTTTAGAAACTCTGTTTTTAGCTTTCACAGATTTAGGAGTTTTTGTCGGAACACGCTTTGGTTTTCGGTAGTTAAGCTGTTCCACTTTTTTACGCAATTTAGCTAAACACTCTTTGCGATTTAAATATTGGCTGCGCTCCTTTTGGCTTGTTACAACAATTCCGGTTGGAAGATGCATCAGACGAACAGCACTATCAGTCACATTGACATGTTGGCCACCGCTGCCGCTTGCGCGAAAAGCGGTGACCCTGCATTCAGCTAGAAGATCCTCATCGGCAATGGGAAGTAAAATTTTACCCATCTACTTTGCTTGCTGCTTACTTAATGCTTGTTGAACGGCTTTTTTCAACTTTGCATAGTCAAAGTTTTCTTCACTACTATCGATGCGAACCCCATTAACATATAAGCTTGGGGTTGTTAAATGCCCCATTAAATTATTGCCTAATGCTGTATTTTTTTCAATTTCCGATCTGAAATGGCCTTTCTGAATGCACTGCTTTAAGCGTTCAATATCGATGGATTTACTGGCATTTGCTGCAAACTTTGCCAAAGTATCAATGGTTGCCCAATCTTCTCTTTCGGGAGGTTGATTTTTGTAGATATAGCTTAGATAAAAGAAGAAAAGGTCTGTTCCTGTCTTTTGATCTTGGTGGTAAACACAAAGCAGTGCAAGAGCTGCAGGCATCGATTTAAAGAGAAAAGAGGTGGTGACAACACTAAAACGCACGTTGTTTGTATCGATAAATTCAGATTTCAATTTTGGAAAGGATTCATTGTAAAACTTTTTGCTGTCAGGGCATTTAGGTTCTAAAAAAGCCACAACTTGAACAGGAGCTTGGTCATTTCCAATCGTTGGTTGATTTGTCGTATCAATCAAACCAGCTTGTAATGCGTGAGAAGTGCAAAGGCTAATTAAGCAAGCTAAGGTCAATATAAATGTAGTTTTCATGCCTGTCTCCAAAGCAATAAGGTTCAAGCTTTCTATGACAAAATAATTAATCGATGTAAATACTTTTTAGACAAAAAGTATTGATCCATTTAGACGATGTTTATACAAAGAGAAAAAGAGACTCTTTAACTTGAGGAGATGAAGATGGATAAGCAAGTCACATGGGTAATTGTTGCAAACAGTTCGCGGGCAACAATTTATCAATTAGGAAAATTTCCTAAAATCTCAGAAGTTAAATCTTTTGACCATCAAGAGAGTCGATTAAAAGATAGTGAAATCACTACTTCAGCGCCAGGACGCGGCTTTCAAAGTGGCGGCGTCACAAGGCATGCTTATGAATCTAAAACGGATCCTAAAGAGGTCGAAATCGAAAAATTTGCACGGATAATCAGCGATTATTTATCATCTTCTTTCAATAAAGGCGAATTTTCTCGTTTTTACTTAATTGCAAATCCAACTTTTTTAGGTTTGCTACGTAAGTATATCCATCCTAAAGTCCATGCGACAGTGGTAGCTGAATTGCCTAAGGATATGACGGAGCATAGCAAAGCGGATATTGAAGAGCATTTGGCTCAAATTTAACCAACCCTAATGCTTATTCGTGCATTTAAAAAATAAGCGTTTGAAACGGCTTTTGGAGTGTGGCGACTTGTCGCCGCT
>CAZZJE010000364.1:0-2569 GCA_964654295.1 uncultured bacterium
AATGGAAGCTGTATCTCTAATTTTTGGCTCTCCCACTCCCATGCAACTGGTAAAAAGCCACTATGCCTTAGCTGCTCTTCCATCAACAAGCGATGCTGCTTCCACGAGGAACATTCGATTCCCCACTCTAACAGCTCCTCTCCCAAATTCTCAAACGGTCTCTGCAAATTTTGTGCCATCAATCCATTCCAAAAACGCTCCTGCTCAACAGGTTTAAGTTGGCATAAGTAGTGGCGAATGAGTTCAACAGCTTTAGGCCAGCGCTTCGGTAACCGCTCTAGTAGACGACGGGAGATTGAGCAGAAGCGTCTGCCATGCTGAAGCTGGGTATCAAGAGGCCATAAGACCATCTCTTCACGGCTATTATTATGCAAAAACGTAGGAACGAATGGCTCTAGACTCATAAAATGAATAAGTGTGCCGCCTGGAGCTAAGCTTTCGAAAATTTGCCTTAGCACCTGCGGCATATCTGAATTTGTAACCGTGTCGAGAGTGTTATGACCAATCACTTGCTCTAAGCTAGCTGAAGCAAATTGATTAGATAGGGTCAATAGATCCCCTTGTATCATTGTTGCCTGAGGCGCCTTATCCCGAGAACGCGCCACAAGGTCTGGATTAACTTCAAGAAAGAGGCAATCAGCCACTGTATGAGAAGGCAGAGATGAGGAGAGAAAGGACTCTCCATTATCATCTAAAAGGCCCGATCCGACCTCTACTGTATGAGCTGCGGGAGGCAGTAGCCTTGAACCAAGTCGATAGATGGCTTGGCGCCTAAGATCTGTTTTAGCCATAAAGAGCTTCTGTTCAAATAGAGAAGCTGCAGCTGGCAGGTCATCACTGCCTCGATGCTGCGCCTTTCCTTTGCTATTAGCTTTGCGAATCGTCTCATAATCCGTAAAAGCGGCAATACTCTTTTGACAATCTGTTTCTAATAGAGGCAGGAGAGCTTGTAAACGAGCTGACCAGA
This sequence comes from uncultured bacterium, assembly GCA_964654295.1. Taxonomy (GTDB): domain Bacteria; phylum Chlamydiota; class Chlamydiia; order Chlamydiales; family JABDDJ01; genus CAZZJE01. The sequence goes on from CAZZJE010000364.1 coordinate 968, forward strand.
GAGGTGCTAATCCTTCCGCCTCTTTTGCCAAGGCAATGAGCTGGCATCGCACACTATCCCTTTCCATAATTGACCCCATTCTCCAGCTTAATCTCTTGGCGCTGCTGATATCTTAAATAGAGGATAATCCATAGGCTCGCTAAACCAATGATGGCAAAGAATAAGATAGCCATCGGGATATTGACAGATAGCAGGCCGAAAAAGAGATAGGCATAGAGGGTTCCAGCAACTAATGGCAAAGCAAAGGTCATCTGAGACCAGATATGATCCACCTGCTGGCAGCGTGCAATCGTTGCAACAAGTGCAGAAGCATCCGAAAGAGGCGATAGGGCGTCTCCACAGACAGCTCCCGACAAAACAGCTCCTAATAGCGGCAAGAGCAGAGGAATTTGGTCAGAAGATAAAGGCGGCGGTAGAGCCGTCCAAGAGACTGCTGTGCCCACAGCAACAGGAAACAAAAGGGCTAAAGTTGCCCAGGAGGAGCCGATGGCTGTTGAAACTCCCGCTGAAATAATAAAAAAGAGAAGTGGCAACATCGCTTCAGCATAGTAACCACGAGGTAGCAGATGATGCATCGATTGACTCAATGTGTGATTGCCGATCTCTATGCTTCCCATTGTCCATGCTAAATTAAAAATCAAAACTGAGGGCAACATCATTTTTATTCCCCGCCAGATCACCCAACCAATCTCTTTCAACCGAATTTTCTGTCTAAAAATAAGGTAGGGGAAATAGAAAATAAGTGTCACGCCTAAGCCACACAATAATCCCAAAGAGACTTTCCCTTGCTCAATTGTTTCCATGAAACCGTGACTTCCACCCAAATAGCGATAGCCCCCTAAATAAAGAATAAAAAAGCTACTTCCTATTAAAAGACAAATCACGGGAAGAAAGAAATCAAAAACAAAGTTTTTATGATTTTTTTCTTCTATCTCCTCCTCTTCACTTGGCTCTAACTCACCTTTATTTTCCTGCTCTAATTGGCGCATCCATCCAAACGAAACTCCCATCATTGTAACTGCTAAAGCTGTAATCAGAGTAAGGTAAGGGAAAAAGGCATAAGGAATCATCTTAAAATAGAGCGTGAATGGGTCAACTTGCACAAGAGCATGCTCGGCTCCCGATCCCACCCCCGATATCTCCAGCTGCACGAGCTGCGGAGCAATCCAACAGATGGCAAGAGGATTAATCGCACAGAGTGGCACCGATAAGGTACGAATTAGATAGGCTAGCTTCAAACGCGAAGCGTTAAAATAGGTGTAGAGCGGACGCATGACGCTTCCTACCGTTAAGACACTGATATAGCCATCGAACGCAACACAGCTGGATAGCGCCACCGTTGCCAGCTCTAAACGACCCGGCCCCTGTTTCACCCAGCGCCGCATGAGGCGCTGTAGAGCCAAAGCTCCTCCCGAACGCTCCATCAAGCAGACCATCACACCTGAAAAAAAGGACAAAGAGACAAATTTGCAAATTACTACTATGTAAAAACCCTTGCCATGTGAACAGATGAGTAATCTGAGACGTTTTGAGCAATTTCCCCCAAAAATAGGGGAGAGTTTGTTGAAAAGAGTAGTCTACCGCAATCCATGCCGATAAGAT
>CAZZJE010000365.1:0-2556 GCA_964654295.1 uncultured bacterium
GTTGTCTCTGCTTTGAACCATTGGAATGCGTAGATTTTATCACGCTCTATTGTGATCAATCCAGCCCCTAAGTAGGGCGCTCTGATCGCTAGTTCGATCGTTTCTCCAGGATCATAACTTTTTTTATTCAGTTTCACCTCTAATTCAGCTTTTTGAGAGAAGGAGTAGTTCCCTTCGACGGTAATTGAGAAGTTTAATTTACTGACTAAAAGACCATTTTGATCTGTGACAGTTAATACATAATTGCCAATCTCTTCTGTCGGTAGTTCTAAGCTGCTTCCCTCTTCCTCGATAGCAAATGAGCTCTCTTCTAAGAAAATTTCTTGTAGAACTGTCTGGTAATGGTAAGTGCCATCGGGTTTTTGAACTAACGTGGAAACGGGTTCAATTTTAAAAAAATGAAGAGATAGATCGTTGACAGGGATAGCTTTTAAGGTTGAGTTGAGAGCGATAAAATGAACATTTTGATGACTATGTTGCCTTATGGAGTTGAGATCAACATCCGTTTTGTATCCTACTAGATAGTCATAGGGAGCAACAGTGGCTGATATCTCGCCAGCGACAGAGCGGCCACTATCGCCTTCGAATCCCTCTGCTAAGAGAGTAAGCTGGTAGGCAGAAGAAAACCTATCTAAATTTAGATCAAGTATCGCATGGCCAGCTGCATCTGTTTCGGCTTGATTTAGCTCTTCTGTATAGATTTTTGTTGAGTGATCGGGATCTAATAGTGGGTCTATAAAGCGATAAGAGGCATAAGAGGGAAAATGCAAGACTATTGGTTCAAGAACCATTTTTGCTTCAATACGATGATGTGAAGCTGGTTTACCGAATAGGTTCCATAAATCGAAATGTGCCTTTAGGCCGTAAGGAGATAGCCAGCCTCTATTCAGCATAGAATCGCCGTTAGATGTAAAATAGCCCTTCATTTTCAGTTGATCAGGTAAAAACTCCTCTACTCGCAAGGAAGTCGAGCCGAGCAAATGTTCGCTTTTTTGTTCATTTCCAAGATAGGCTTTCACACGATATTGGCCTGTTAATGCTGTAGAGGCTAAAGAGTAGCCAAAAGTGAAAAAGCCAGACTCTGGCGACGCGATCTTTTGCTGTAGCAAAGTGACTCCGCGAGGATCAATCAAAAGAATTTCTAAAGGCAAATCAGGGATTGAATCCCCGGCAAAATGGTTTTTAATAATCCCAGCCAGATGAATCTTTTCGCCTGGACGGTAGACTCCACGATCTGAAAATAGATAAGCAGACAGTTTGTTCGACTCAAGACTAACTCCTCCCGTGTTAAATCGTGATTGATTAAGGGTGCGGTCGGCCCGTTGATAAGGAATAAAGGAGAGATCTTTTTGATAGCGCACCAGGTAATAAGCCGGAGCTTGTCCCTCTTTGAAGGTGTAGGTAGCAGGAAAATAGACATGGCCTTGGACATCTGTTTTTTCAGTTATTAGAGACAACCCATTTTTTCCTACGAGGCTAACCTCGGCTTTTTCAATAGGGTGCCCTTGTGTGATTGAATGGACAAAGAGCTCACGTGAACCATCCGCATTATCTTTAACAATAAGATCCATATCTGTAATCATGATCAAGCGGCTGCTTTCAATTTCTAATGGCTTCTGCTCTTGTGGATCCCATCCCTCTGCTTTAATTAAAAAGAGACCTAACGGATTTGTACTATTTGCCAGGTAGTCTTCTAAATGGATCGCGATCGCCTGTTTTTCTTTTGGATCTGAGCCATCAAGCTGACGTATTTCAGTGAAAAGTTGAGCGACTGAATCCTGGTTGAAGGTAGGATGACGAAATTTGGGGTTTTGAAAGTCGCCATAGGTTTGTGAAATTAGATGAGTTACCTGATTCTCTAGTAGCTGATGAAGGCTTAATTTTACTGCCGCCAGACCGCGTGTAGAAAGAGCCAGTTTCTTTTCTCCGCTCAATGCTAGCAAAGAGCCTGGGTAGAGGAAGTCGAGCTCTTTAGGATAGTCAGGAGCTTTAATCACTGCTGTGTAGTCATGTGCTAAAATAAATCCTCCCGAACTTTTCAGCCCTTTTTTAACTACAAGGTGTAGGTCGTTTGGGTTAGAGGCGTGAAACTTAAAATGGTGCTTTGTAGGAAAAGGATGCTCTTCCGGAAGCGCTTCCAGTTGCATGGGAGTGCCTAAGGCGAAAGTTTCGGAAGAGACTTTTTTAGGTGAAGTATAAAGTTGTAAGTGGTTTAACAGATCGCTGCTGCTAACGCCTATCGATGTTTCAACGGTCAGGATTTGCTCTGGCCGATTTTGAGGATCACGCAGAATAGCGGTATCAATCGAGTAAATTTGAAAGGCGCTATCTAGATCTGGGATATATAGTTTTTGTGAAACGGATAGCTCTGTTTTAGATTGACCCTTTTGTGCTTTTATCCCTTTATCGACAACCAAATGAACAAAACGAGGCAATGATGTCAGTGTAATTGGCAGAGATTCTACAAAAGCAGTGCGATGCTGTTTATCATATGTAAGTGTTAAAGGATAGGTTTGGCCATTAACATCCAACAGATCTTTTAGATAGACATGCTGA
>CAZZJE010000366.1:0-2554 GCA_964654295.1 uncultured bacterium
CGGTTACTATAAATACTACGATTGCTTGGGCAAATAGGTATTTGAAGGCTATGCTTCTTATATTGCGCAACACATTAGCTGTCAATACGACCTCAATTCACCAAAGCATACAATATCGGAGCCCGGAGTATAAAGGTTTTGGCTTTGTGCTGCAACTATTATCTGGCGAGAATAGTGTGCAAATGAATCCCCAATTTATTCAGAAATTTCGCCTCTCCCTCTGGGAGCATAGGCGTCAGGCTAAGCTCAGGAGTGCTCATGCTAGCACCTCCTGAGCTCTAGCTGCCATCATTTTTTGGTAGGTTGATTTCCTTTTTTTACGCGGTTTCTCTTTCAGTCCAAACTCTTTCAATTCGACTAAGAACTCTTTTAAAACCTTTAATAATCGATAAGCTGAACTCAATGCTTTGAAAAAATCAGCAAAAAAATCACGTAAATATTTATAAGCTTTGTAAAATGAAATTTCCTGATTTTCTTGCCATCTTTCCAGCGAACAACAATACAGCAGCAACATCACCCCTATCAGCTTCGCATACAGTTCACACAGTATCCGGTTCACGGTCTTACCTTGGATCTTATCTATGCCTGCTAGGCTTTTACATAATTTGAAAAATAATTCTACTTGCCACCTCAAAGAATAAACCAGATAAACCTCTTCATCTTTTACCAGCGTTTCTGGAATGTTAGTGATGCAGATTGACCATTTCGCAAGCTCTAAAGTCTCTTTCTTGGCTTTATAACCCTTTTTCTTAGCGCATTTTTTAATCTTCTTGATATGTTTCTCAGCCTCTGTATCCGGTAATCGATGAGCGATTAACCGAACAGCTAGTTTTTCTTTCCCTCTCCCTAAATAAACTTTTTTTACTAAAGATGATCCTGCTTTTCGGAGTTTTTTATGTAAGGCAATGACTTCACTTTTATTATCATAAACATTTGTTTGCGAGAGATAACGTGTCACAAAATAGGCTCCGGCCGCATCAATTGTTCTGAGTGAATCAATTGAAAAGTAACCCAAATCTTGTAAATAAAGGCCACCTTTTTGTAAGTTTGTCAGATGGCTATTAAAGCTCTGATCATTCTTTCTGGCTTCTGTCATGACAGCCTGGGCTACCTGACCATCCACGTAATCAAGTAATACTTGAAGTTTTATGCCTGATTTTGAAGCACCACCACCAAAGCCTTGAAACCTATCTTGTAAGGCATCGGGCAGTGAAACACCTGTACTATCTAATATCTGGACTGTTGAAAAAGGTTTTAACAAATCGATAACTGCGACATTTTTTGTTTTAAATTGAATACTTGCCTCCTTAAAAAGGCCCTGCAACAATTCCGATGCTGCTTTGTTAAATCGCTCACTAAATGCCTGTTTCGTTATTTTAATGCCTCTTTTTTTGATCAAGCGACACAGCCCCTCTAAACTCATTTTTGGATCAGAGAGAAAGCCCATCACGAGGGTTTCAGCAAATAGCTGTGCGCCTAACTTAGATTTACGCTTAACAAATTTAACACTTTTATCAATTTGGGTGACTGTATTTTTAAAAAAATGCATGACTGTGTCACAAATATCTGATACTTTTTGATCTTGCATAGAGTTCCCTTCTAGTTTTTTTAGCCAAAAATTTTTTTGGAAACTCTATGCAAATTTCAAAATTTTTTCAATACCTTACTTGAAAATTTAATCCCTTAGCCTGACGCCTATGCCCTGGGGAGCATAGGCGTCAGGCTAAGTCCCCTAACCCCGAGGGAAAACATCAGAAATGAACCATTTTCTATGTTATTGAAACCCATTTGATTTCAATAACATAGAAAATGGTTCATTGGGAGCAAAACCCGAGTTCGGAGTTTTGTCTGTCATTATGATGGCACCACAACTTTATTTCGCCTCTCCCTCTGGGAGAGGTCGACTGCGTAGCAGGCGGGTGAGGGATTCTTTGCTTGAGTTTCGTCCCCCATATTATTTTTCCTTTCACTCGGGACTACGCACAAATAAATGACAACCTTTTGATTTGTTTGTATTAAAAACTCGAACTCGGGTTAAGCAGAACATCAATCTACTACGTCGTACCCTATCAAAAAAGAGCATCCTGAACTCTAAAAAACGAGCGGGCATTATTTGAGTTTGGTGGGCACATTCCATTTCACTGCGTTCAATTCCATTTTGTCCACCCTACCTTGAGCGATTGCCTTTATTTTAATGAAGATCAAAAAAAACACCGAACTCGAATCTGTAGGGTGGACAAAACGAAGTGCAATGGAGTGTGCCCACCAAACTCAAATTCAACCTTAAAAACTTCAGCTGTAGCATTCGGAACTCAAAAAAATTTTAAGTATCGTGATCTGACCGATGTTCAATAACTGTTGGTTCCTTACTCGACTGCATCGCTTCATTTTGCAGCTTGCTCAGTAATCGACGGAACTGCACAATGATACGTCCTAACAGACGCATGGTATGAGCCAGTCGTTCAGGACCCAAAATGACAAGAGCCACAATCAAAACCACGATTATTTTCCAAAAACTCAGCGTAATCATCAAAAGCTCCAGCTAACGAAAATC
>CAZZJE010000367.1:0-2552 GCA_964654295.1 uncultured bacterium
TACGTGGAGAGTAAAGAGTGTAATATCTTAAAGGCCCTTTTCGACCGTGGCTATGCTCTTATTCATATTGGCGCGAATAGCAACCCAAATGAAAAAGTTGCTGTCGACTATTTAGTAGAAAAGATGCGTGGCTCATTAAGTTGCGATCCAAACCTCTATCCTAAATTGCTCTTAGTACAGATGCAAAATCCTGCTTATTGGAGCAACTTTGCTTTTGAAGTTGGTAAGCAGATGCATCGTCTATTAGAAAAGTATTATCCAAGAGAGCCAGCAGCCAGGGCAACTTTAGCACTCATGCATGAGCTCTCTATGCAGCAGCTGCCTAGCTGGATCGCTCCGAATATGAAGCCATCTGCATTAAAAACTTTTCGCCTTTGGATGCGTCTTCAGAAATACCAGACAGACACTCATCCCATTGAATATCTACGTACAACCGCCCGTTTGCCAGCTGAGTTGATTGCTGCTCCGATTGGATTAGGGGCACTTCTTTCTCTATGCTTAAGGCCTCCTCAAACGTTAGAAGATCCAGAGCCTGCTGTCACTTTAATTAGTAGCGAACAGAGACCAACGTTAAAACTAAAGCTGCCTATAGAAAAAAAGGGTTATTTTCTATTGCCACTCACACTACAAGAGTGGATGGATACCCTCTTTCTAAATAACTTCTACAACCTTACGCCTGAAATAGCGGATATGCTCTTAGAGCAAATGCTTCTTTATTTACCTAAAGAGCTAAAAAAAGGATCGAGTGTTCTCCAGATTGATTCTGCGGCTTTAGGTGAGATCGATTGGGAGATTCTTTATGAAGAGATCCATCAGCTCATTAACTGCGAAATTCCTTTTCTTCAAGCGACAGGAACTATTTTATTAATGGTTGGTTGGTCTTCTGGAAAAGGCGATCTCCTCCATTCTCTAATAATAAATGCATTGCCTCAGTTGCTCTCATCCGGCCATCCAGGACTGCATCAAATTGCTAAGTTAATTGTAGAAAAGGTGGCAGACATTAAACTGCCGGCTGAAGATGGCAAGGAGACCACAAGATCAGAGGCAACATATCAGCTATTTTGCGCTCTTGCAAATAACCCCTCCCCTACGATTACTAACTTGCTGTTTCAATACTTTTTTTGGATCAAGCATGAAGCTATACAGCCTGACCATCTAAATACCACGCAACAACTATTAGAGCGCTTAAGCCAACAAAACAGCGAGAAAGCCCTTGATTGCCTTTTCTATCTACTCGGCAGCTTAGGAGCAGATAGAGCACGGCTTCCCCTACTCACATTAGCTGAAAAGATTGTCTTAAAGCTTGCGACCTCTTCTGCTTCGTTATATCTACCGATTCATCTCAATCAGATGATCTACTATATCCATTTTACAACAAGCCAAGGAATCGACCCTGGCTCTTACCTCCATAATAGAACGCTACTCTTAAAGCTATGTTGCTCTCACCTCTCTTACGAAAAACAGACGTTAGAAGAGATTTTAAATATTGCTTCTCTCGAGTTTTTAAAAACTTTGACAGCTTCAAATCTCCCTAAATTAAGTGCGCCTAAAAACCCATGGGACACACTTTCAACCGAAATTGATCAAATTAACCAGCAAGCAGTACCGATCAACAAAGAGGCGGCAAAAAGGCTGTTGGCTTGTTTAAAATTAGTCGATTCGCGTTTGTTAACACAACATGTAGAGCTTATCAAGCAGCTTAATGCCCTCCTACCTCCCCTTCTGCAAACATTTGAAGATCTCTCACTAGATTTAAAAAATGCCCTTATCACCCTATCTTTATATAGCCCCAAAATAAAACTATCGGTAGAGGATTGCCAACGTTTAGTAAAAGCCGGCCTTCTCCACGCTCAAACAGCTGATAAAAAAGCAATTTTGAGGGCAATCAGTTTGTTTAGAGGACAGATTTCGCCACATGAACGCCCTGAAATTGCCCTTGCTATCCTATCTAATTTGTCAAAACAGCATCAAAAAATTGGCTTGGTTTGGCTTGCAGATCTTCCCATTTCATCCGATCAATCAATAGAAACCTATCAAAGCATTTGGAAGGCGATAGCACCCCTTTTTGCAGTCCGTCGCTTTAATTTGAAAGCCACGATGCGTTTGATGCAGCTTGCAAAGCATCTGTTAGATCAGCCTAATGCAGCAATTTGTGCGGAAGAGATCGAACAGCTGGCGACAGCTGCTATGCAGCAAGGATGTGAACAAGGAGAGATTTACGACCTGCTTATCCGTTCGTTTAAATCTCACGTCTCCTCTTCCAGCCTCTTCGAGTTTGTAATTGATCTATTAGAACAGCGCTTAAGTGAACAGGAAGAGGGCAAAACGATTGCAGAAGAGCTGCTTTTGCTCTTGCAAATCTCTTCCAAATCTTTAACTCGCCAAAGACAGCATCACTTTGTACTGCCCATTTTTGAAACTCTTTTGCAAGAAGCAAAAGCTTTAGAAGGAGAAGCTCAAAAAGAGTATCTCGAGTTAGCCTTAAAGATCGCGGGTTTAATCAAAGCACCCTTTAACGAGGAATCACTTAGAAAAAGATGGCTTGACTGCAT
>CAZZJE010000368.1:0-2545 GCA_964654295.1 uncultured bacterium
TTCACAAAATAGTGGCATGTAAATTATTTTTTAAATCCCAGCGGGAATTGCTGACTATTCTAAAACCTTTTTTATAAATCTGAGTGGTTGGTATTCATTTGAATATTAAAACTTGCTTATCTATTATTGAATTTTCCTAAATCAAATAATGGAGTGTTTGTGGCAATTTTAGTCCATTCTGAAAATGTAAGATTAGAATGTTTAAGAGATCTACACTCAACTTGTTTTCTCAATAAAATAGACTTTGAAACCTATAAAGTAGGTTTACAAAAGTTGTTAGATGGATCTTTTGATGAATGGGCTGATAGAGAAGAGTTAAAAAAACATTATGAACACAATTTAAGCGATCAAAATAGAATGGCTTCTCTATTTGTAAAAATTGATCGCATGCGCACTTATCTAAAATATCCGTCTCAATTTCCACAGGTAAGTTCTTATTTAAATCCTCAGGATGTAATTACCAGCATAAAAAATGCAATTCGCGGTGAAATTCGCTGTCTCAACTTCATGTCTGATGGGTCAAAAGATCAAATCATTCGAAGCTGTCACAATCGCGACTATCGTTTAATCGATCAAAAGAGAAAAGATTCTAAGGAAGAGCTTGATTTACCGTTAAAGCATGGTATTCCTCTTGATATTGAAGGATTTGGTTTTTATAAGTTTAATTATCCTCATCTCTCTCACGAAGAGCGAGATCTTATTTTAAAACAGCAGTTAGAGGCTTTCTGCCACAGTTTACCGCCTTTAAGAGGAACCAACAGCATCTCTTTTACTTTTCCACTAACGGCTTTGCACCGAGAATTTTCCTTGCCTCCAGCACAAAGACCAAGCTCTATCGACATTGCATACCCGAATCAGAATCTGACGGTGCGATTTATATGATTCGATACAAATCCTGAACAAGATGAATTTGAAATTAGAGGCGCTGTTTTCCGGGGAATCATCCTACCTCCAGAAGAAGAAACTCCCGTTCTAGAAAGTGAGGCTGCAAACCCTGGGCAGGAGGATAGACGATCTCTTTGGTCATTTTGTCAGATTTTATAAAAGTTTATGGCGCTGCAAAGATGTTCCTTATCTTTGCATCCTTGTGCTTGCTCACTACGCCATACTTGACACAATCCCTTGCTCATGGAACACTCATTCCTTAGTACTTGCATCTGGAGTTAAAGCATGTATTCTTCTCAGGTCACCTATTCGCCCTCTGTTCAGCAAGCGTTGAATTGGATTACATCTAAAATTGATAACTACGGATTAATTACTGGCCTTCCTCTTGATATCGCCTGTTACTATAAATTACCGATGTTGTTGCTGCAGCAGGGAAGATGGGATCTGGCGGATCGCATTCTCAACACCATTCAAATCTATTTTGTTCAGCCGAATGGCGACCTGATGACCTCAGCTTCACTTAAAAGTGCTAACCCAACGTTTATTGAGTTTTGGACTTATACGAATGGTTGGATAGCCATGGCAGCTCAGCGTGCTGGACGTTTTGATCTCTCCTATCCTCTCTGGAAATATCTAAGATCTTATCAAGATCAAGAGAGTGGTGGATGGAAAACACGCCAGCAGCCTGATCGCAATAGCCCACTTGATATTTTGACAACAGCACACCTGGGCTTGGCTGCACTCTATATGGGAGATCTTCAAGCAGCGATTTCTTCCGGCGAATTTTTGAGGGAGATGTTGCGCAGGCAAAAACCAGAGGGGACAAAATTTTATCTGAGGATTGGAGCTGAAGGTAAGTTAATAACTGACTATCCTCCTGAGATGGCGATCTTTGAGCATGTTGATAGTGAGCAGCCCAACCAAGCCTATTTTATGCTTGGCTACCCGATCGCTTTTCTAACTAAACTTTATCAGACAACTCAAAGGCGAGACTACCTGGAAGCAGCGCAAGCCTACTATGAGAGGGTTGAGTGCTGTACAGGCAATTTACGCTCCTTCTTTTTTAGCCATAAAGTAGCCTGGGGTGCTTCTGGATTAGCTGCTGAAACCGGCAACACGCGTTCAATGGCTTTAGCCTGCGACATTGCAAATTATTTGGTAAGCATCCAAGAGAAAAATGGATCTTGGCTGACTAGCCAAGATCTTCTGACACATCTTGATCAAACGATTGAAATTGCAATCTGGCTGTCTGAAATAGATCGAAACATTGCTCTAATGGGTCGATGAACGTTATATGGATAGCTTGATCGACCACGAAACACTCTCATTCTGGCTTCTGCACTATGGCAGTATCGTCCTCTTTGTTCTCCTAGCGTTAGGCATTTTAATCCTGCCAGTGCCTGAGGAGACAATGATGGTTATTGCTGGGGCAGTGATGTATAATGGCGGGCTTTATGTCCACTCAACAATCCTTTCGGCTTACGCAGGTAGCATTACCGGAATCACCCTAAGCTATATTCTTGGCCGAACGGCTGGCCATTATCTTGTGACGAAAAGCTCTTCCTGGATCGGCTTATCAGAAAAGCATCTTCATGCGGCGCATCAATGGTTTGAAAAGTATGGGAAATGGACGCTTATCATTGGCTATTTCATACCATGC
>CAZZJE010000369.1:0-2544 GCA_964654295.1 uncultured bacterium
GTCAGCCAATCATTGATTGGAAACTGAACCAAATAGTTCGAAGCTCCCACAAGGGCGAGCATCGCAAAACTGAAAAAAAATAGAGTGGGTGTCTTTGACATAGATTAACATTGTAAAAAAGCAAAATTATTTGATTTTTTGTTAAAAGTCTACTAGAAAAATATAGAGCTCAGATGGAGGGTAATTGCTTTTTCATTTGTAGATTAAAATATTTTATTAACAATTTATTAATGAATTTCCTTTATTATTGATGTAAAGTGCTTTTTAAACTGTGAGTTTAGTATGACGATTGCAGTAAATGCTTCCTCCACTAATGTTTGGAGCGAAGCGACGCATCAAGAACAATTGAAAAAAGGATGGAGTAGCCATTCTATCCATCAAACTAATGCTAATGAAAAAATAATTCATATCGATAGGATGCAAAGTTCTGGCGCTGGATTTGGTACTGCTACTTACCGGGAAATGATGAAATTGAGCCTGAAGGAGGGCAATTGTAAAGTAGAAACCCATGCAGCGGTTAGCTCACATCTTTTCCATCTTTATATGGGAATGGCGCCTATAGATAGAGCTGTAAGTATTGCAGAAAACAAGTATGGGGACCGAGTGTTTAGAGGAATCCAGGAACTAGAAAAAGTTCAGGCTACTGCTGAATCGGATAAGGACGTATCTTCTCTTGATCCCGATCTACTTTACATGCTGGGAACTGTGCTTGCAAAAGAGTTAAACAAACCTTTTGCTTCCATAACAGTAGACACAGTGTTAGAAAATAAATGCCTTTTGACAAAGTTGTTAGAAGAAAGATGCTCTTACATTTGCGATGTTTTTATAACCAAGCTTATAGAATGTCTTAAAGAACCAGGTCCTGTTCCTCAAACTAACTCCTTGGGAACAGTAAAAATGGTCATGTCAGAAGAAGGAAGAAAGCGCTGGTATGAGGCAATTAAGCAAAATGAGCCGTTTGCTCCTTTCAAAAACTTAGAACATCTGCATAGTAAGATGACTTCCGATCAAATTGAAGAGATTAATACATTAGTGTCTCTACGCCCCTCTATTCCAGTGCATAGGAAACCTTCTGTTTTCTCATATACGCGTATTAACTAAAAAATAGTGGATAAAATAGGGTAAAATCTTGTTAAATAGGGTAAAATCAAAGTGTTTTTACCCTATTAATCACCTTTATTTGATTCCATATGCACTCTTTAAACGATAAGTATTTAAATTCGCTAGCTTTCTCAATTGAGCAATTAAGCACTCTACGCACGATTGGAGAGTACCAAGGAAAACAAGAACTCTATTTTAAGCAATCTCCCGAGATATTAAAGGGCCTGCAACAAGTTGCTGTTATTGAATCGAGCGAATCTTCAAATCGATTAGAAGGGATTACAGCTCCCTATAATCGCATTGCCGATTTAGTCGTAAAGAATACACCTCCTAAAGATCGCTCGGAGCAAGAGATTGCTGGCTATCGCGATGCCCTCAACCTTATCCATCAATCCCATACCCATATGGATTTCTCGCTCAACGTTGTCCTGCAGCTGCACGCCTGGCTCTATCGCTACCTTCCTAATCCGGGTGGCCAATGGAAGACGACAGATAATGAAATTACTGAAGTGTATCCCGATGGTAAAAAACGAGTTCGTTTTGTGCCTTCAACAGCTTTTGAAACTCCTCGAGCGATGGAAAAATTGATTAAAGGCTATGAAAAAGGCATTCATGAAAAGAGTGTTGAGCCGCTCATCATCATTCCAGCTGTTGTCTTAGATTTTTTGTGCATTCACCCCTTTCGAGATGGAAATGGCCGTACAGCACGTTTGATCACCCTGCTTTTACTTTACCATTTTGATTACCAAGTGGGGCGTTATATTAGCTTAGAGCGTATTTTTGAGGAGTCGAAAGAGAGCTACTATGAAACTTTAGAAAAAAGTTCCCATGGTTGGCACAAGGGAAAACATGATATTATGCCTTGGATCTCCTACTTTTGGGGTGTTCTTCTGCGGGCCTACAAGGAATTTGAGGGACGGGTTGGCACATTGACAACAGGTAAAGGAAGTAAAGCTAGCCACATTCGTACGACTGTCGAGAGTATGATCGGCTCTTTTTCTATTTCCGATGTCGAGCGCTCCTGTCCCTCTGTAAGTCGAGATACAATAAGACTTGTTTTAAGGGAATTGAGAGATGAAGGCTCAATTATTCCAGAGGGAAAAGGTCGCGGTGCAAAGTGGATCCGGAAAATATAAAGCAAATTTTGTTACACGAGCACTTAGGGCAATTTCATTAAGTTTATCGTTGTTATATCGTTCTATTTTTTTCTAATTTGTGAATTGGTTAAAATCGAATTGTTAAACAAGAATAAACGATTAAAAGGATAATAATGATATAACGATAAGCGGTTCGTGGATAAAGCAGCCGTAATCGTTCAATTACATAAATCATTCGTTACCTAACAAAAAGTTACTTTTATTGATTCAACACAGAGGCACAAAGTCGAGTCAAAGACACGAAGATAAACGATTAAACTGTTTAAACAGTGTCATTTAAAATGTA
>CAZZJE010000370.1:0-2527 GCA_964654295.1 uncultured bacterium
TGGTCTTCTTTGACTCTTTATATTTATTATTTATTTATGTTGTTGACATAAAAAGTGGACGATTGAAACAATGTAGCGTCTACTTAAGGCGCAAAAAAACCCTGAAACAATTGCTGTTTGGATGGGAAAAGCATCCCTTTTGTCAGCTTCTATGACACTTGTTTATGAAGAGGTTCCGGTCGAATTCACTTGGCTTCACACAGGCGTTCCGCATGCGGTTCTTTTTGACCTCGACAAGCGGCTTGATTTTCATATCGTTGCGCCATTTATTCGCCATCATCCGTCAATGGGGGCAAGGGGAACCAATGTCAATTTAGTTAAGCGCCTCGACACCTCGCTCTTTCAGATACGCACCTTTGAACGGGGAGTTGAAGCAGAAACGTTGGCTTGTGGCACAGGCGCAACAGCCGCTGCGTTAGCAGCAGCTGTGCGATGGAAGTTAGCATCCCCTCTCGCTTTTATGACTACTTCGGGAGAACCGTTACAAGTTAGCTATCGAGGAGTAGATTTTCCTTTTGAAGAGATCTGGTTAGAGGGAGCTGTCACCTTTCATCGAACTTTCTCCTTCTTGAAAAATTCCATTGAAAGGAAGCCCTTGGATGTTCTAGACTTAGCGCAGACATTGTCGGAGATTCCATGAAAAAAACAGCGCCATCTACAAAACCTGCTCATAAGTTATTAGAAGCACAGAATCCATTAATTTTACGATGCCATCGCTTGATGGAAGCTTTTGCTAAGTCGAACGATGAGAGAGAATTTTATCTCGACCGTCAAGAGGGCTTTATCATTTACATTGATTTGGATAAGTCACAAGAAGATCTAGAAGCATTGGATCTTGAGCTAAAAAATCATGCAGAGCGTTACTGCTTGATTCCAAAGCTAACTTTCTATGAAACAAAAAAGATCATGGAGGGTTTTGTAAACGAAAAAGTGTATGATATCGATACAAAAGAGAAGCTTTTAGACATCATCCAATCTCAAGAAGCTCGAGAGAACTTTCTTGAGTTTATCTATGACCACCACTCCGAGCTAGAAAAGTGGCAGCAGTTTTATCAAGAGCGCTCACGAGTTCGCATTATTGAATGGCTGAGAGCCAACCATTTTCATTTTGTGTTTGAAGAAGATTTAGACTTAGCCAAAGGCATCTTAGAAAAGCTTAAGCAGAATCTGTTTCAATCAAAAGTAGGCAAAGACATTCAAACAGCCCGCAAAGCGTTAGTTTCTAAGGCAAAAACCTACTACTCCAACGAAGCACTCAATCCGCGTCCTAAGCGCGGCCGTCCGCCTAAGCAGATTGTCAAGCAGGAGATTGAACCGCAGATTACAACAGATATTTACACGACTGTTCCGCCGGCTGTCCGCCCCTACCTCTTTACACCAGATATCACAAGTGTTTCTGGGGCAACCTTCTCCTCAAAATTTGAGACAGAAGAGGACCTCCTAGCTCACCGCCGTCAGAATCTAACCGAAGATAAGGTCGATGTCGAAAATTTAAACGTGAAGCTCGCCTCTTTGCGCAGCTTGACATCTACCTGGAGCCAACAAAATTTAGTGGAAGAGCCAGTAGCCCCAGAAAAAGCCGCTCCTCCAACAAAAGCTCCCAAAGCAGCTCCAAAGGCAGCACCTGCTAAAGCAGCCGCCAAGCAGCCCGCCAAAAAAGAGAAGGCAGCACCTGCTCCCAAGGCTCCTGCTGCTAAAGCAAGCACAAAAGCAGCTAAGCCTGTTCTGCGCTCACTAAAAACAATCAACTCCAAAGGTGCAGCTACAGGCGGAAAAAGAGAGACAGTCAAACGCATTCTCCCTAAAAAATAAATAGAGCTCCTTTTTTCAAGACTCAATCACTTCTTTTTTTCCTAAGAAATGATTGAGTCTTTATTTTTTGCTTGATAATCGTTTACCAGCATCAAATAATGATTTGAAAAAGGAATACCTCTATGGCCGCCTCCCGTTTAGTTTACGCTCTCTCCCGATACTCCCTTTCCGGCCGGCTTCTTCTCATCTTCCTACTCTTTCTTGCCGCCTTTTCCTGGTCCTATTTTATCCAAGAAGAGCTCTATCAAAATGAACTTAGAGAGCTCAATAGGCGTAAAGACTCCCTCAAAATAATTGGCAAGCAAGGTGAGCTGCTTTACAACCTAACAATCTATCTCTTGCTTTTACAGCAAACTCAAGAAACTAATACCCCCACTCAGAAATCTCCTAAACAGCTTTCAGAATGGCAGACACATCTTTTTGCCTCCTATGAATCTATTGAAAACGAGATGCGCAACCATTCCGATATCTGGCATGATTTTTTTAAAAATCCTAAAAATAACCCTCAGCAAATTGATCAACTCTTATCAATTATTGAAGATCATAATAACCAATTGATGTTCAACCTACCGGTCTTATCTTATCAAACCTCTCATAACGACTGGTTAGCTTTAACAGCTTTAAAGAGGGCGCCTTTACTTTATATGAGCCTATTTCAAAGAATTGGAGAGGAGCAAAAGACAGCCGCTAATCCTATCTCATTACAAATTATGTC
>CAZZJE010000371.1:0-2508 GCA_964654295.1 uncultured bacterium
AAACCTTAGAATGAGTCGTGCAATATAGTTTTTTACTACCGACTGAACGCTCACCTTTTTTTTACACTTACGCACCATTCAAAAGCTTTTAGATACTGCTTTTTGACTGATGCACAAAACGATGTCTTCTGAACGATTTACGTGCTCTTTGAAACTTTTTTACCTTTTTGATCCCTTCTATACTTCCTAAAATAAGTTTCAAGAGATTTACTATTGATAGGTTTTGTCGAAGCTGTTTTAAAACCTATCTCTTCTCGGTCTGGTTTATTTGTTAATAAATTTAACACTTTAAGCCTTTCGTATAAATGCGGGCTATTTAAGGTTGTTAAAATAACAGCTTTCAGATCAATCTTTGTAGGTTTGTGAATGGGATGATGAATCCAATTTCCGACTAATGTTTTGAAATCAAACGGAGTCACATTAAAAAATTCTTGGCAGCTAAAATTAAGAGTATCCGCAAGCTTTCCCCATCGCATGCTATCCAGCTTGACCATGGCAAATTCTTCTGAAATTTTAGCTGTGAGCTTTTCCCCTTGATCAAATTCAGCTAAGGGAGGAGCGCTTTTGCCTTTAGCAATAGCAACCGGTTCAGATTGGTTGATGATATTGAGAACCAGTTGTTGATCTATATTTTGTATTTCAAGAGTGATGCAGATTAGCTCTTCTTTTGTTACCATTCTTTTCTGATAAAGCAGGCTCGGAACATCTCTAAACTATTGGAAAACAAATTTTTTTGTCTAATAACCTTTCAGAAAAAAAATCGGTGAGTTTGTATTCATCAACTTGTTCGGAAAATCGAATCAGCCGTGCCATAGAGAGGTTTTGGAAATTTGCATTGGTCGCTTGTGAATTGACTGGTGGAAAATATGGGGGGAGAGCAGACATGGATCCTCCTTTTTGAAAGTGAATAAAACATCAATATTAAAATAAATAATTTATATGACCTCCAATGATTTAAAAGTAAGAAGCCATTGTGCGAACAATAAATGATGAAAAGAAAATTGGAAATAGAAAATGTTTGTATTGTGTCAGAACAAAATTGGAGAGCCTTTACAGAGGCAAAATATTAATTGTTTAAACAGCCTCCTAAAAAAATGCGTGAGTAGCCCGTCAGCATTTGAATTCAAACGGTGACGCGTGGCTTAGGGCTATCTTAAGCTAAGATGCCACCTACTCTAAGGAGCTATTGATTAGGCTACAGGTGCTGCTGTCGATTCGGGTGGAAGAATGTTACAAACTTCTTGGAATTTGTTTGGATTTTGTAACATATAGCCTAAAAAGCGTTGAGGAGAGACGTTTTTCGTATCAAGCTTTAGCTGGGTCATCTGATCAAGCTCTTTCTCATAACGCTTTGCATTGATCTTTGCCCATTTACCGAGGTGGATCATCAAAGCTTTACTCTCCTTGCTGACCTCTCTGCGATAGGTTCGATAGCTTTGTCTGACGATACGGGAATACTCTCGGTCACTCATTCCTTCTGTTTTTTCCGGAAGAGCATAGTTGCTGGTAACTTTAGGAAGATACGCAGAAACTTCAGGCAGCTCTAAGCCGCGGTTTGTTAAGTGTTGAAACATCTGCTTCGACTGACCAGCATGTAGAAGCCACCCCACAAAGTAAGAGCAGAAAAAGTCTCGGCTTCCACGTTTTCTTAAGGGGACTTCCAATCCTAAATGGTTCATGACAGCGGCTTTCAAGAATCGTTTTTTAGCACTTGGACCGTAGTTAGAGCTATGGAATAGAGCTCTTATTGCCATCCACATTGTGTAACCAAGTTTAGTTGGTTTACGCGATTGTGGAGAGGCTGTCTGACCGGGAGCTGTTGAGACGACTTCGTCAGCATAACGTTTTGCCGCTTCGGCTGCCTGTTCGCCAAGCTCTTCGCTTTGATCGCCTTTAGATCTAAAAATGCGGTATTGCTCTTTATGTCCAGGAGTAAGCGTACAGCGTATATCGGCGAAATTTAAAATACGAACACACTTTCCACTACTTGAATCACTCGCTTCAGCTAATTGCCCGTTACCCACATAGAGCGCAACATGTGTCGCATGATAGGTGTCCCTGTTAGCACCACGGGTAAAGATTCTCCAAATAAATTGGACAAGGCGGATATTTCGATCAAATGAACTGTAATTTTTATAGGCGTTATAGACAATAATATCGCCTTTTTTAAGCGTCTTTAACAGATCTTCTGTCTCATCTTGGCGAATAGGAGGTACAGGGGAAACCCTCTTTAATGCTTCCATTAACTCTTTCTGACTGGGCTTTGCATTCTCTTCTTGCCACATATTAGAGCGCAGATCATGGACGCGTTGAAGGATCTCTAATGTTGTTAAGCGCTTTTGCGTTCTATTGCCAAACAGATAGCTGTCGTAATGCATTCTAGCAAACCAGTCGAGCTTAAGGGCTGTTTTAGCTGCAGGTGTATTAGTAAAAGCCAGCCGTTTTAAATCGCTCTTATTAAGGTAGAGTGTTCTATGTCCATTCTGGATAGCTATGGCCTTTCCAAAC
>CAZZJE010000372.1:0-2506 GCA_964654295.1 uncultured bacterium
AGTTGCTGATTAAGATCACGGAGTAGCAGACGACCACGCTGTTTGTCGTTGCTTTACCTACACCAGCTGCACCGCCTGAAGTGCGCATGCCGCGATAGCAGGAGATTGTAATGATAATCACTCCGAAGATAAAAGCTTTAACCATTCCGCTGAAAAAGTCAAAAACGGTGATATTAGTTGGCAACGGATCTAAAAAGGTGTTACGCGGCATTCCATAGTAGTCAACGGCCACGATATAGCCACCTAAAATTCCCATCACACAGCTGAAAACGGTTAAAACGGGAAGCATCAAAATGCCAGATATAAAACGTGGCGCGACGAGATAGCGCAAAGGATTGACGGACATGGAACGCATCGCATCGATCTGTTCAGTCACGCGCATTGTTCCCAATTCTGCGCACATAGCAGCTCCAACGCGTCCTGTGACCATGAAAGCCGTTAAGACAGGCCCAAGCTCTACCATCATGGCTTTTGTAACCATAAGACCGGTAGCGCTAGCTAATCCTTTATCTGATAATTGGAAATAGGCTTGAGCTGCCAACACCATCCCAGTTGAAAACCCTGTAACGGCAACGACGGGTAGCGAAAGGACGCCGATCTCATACATTTGATCTCGGATCAGACGCCATTGAGGCGGATGAAAAATAGCTAACCAAAATACGGCTAAGGTAAGGTAGATATAGTCGCCAAAAGTGGTGAGAATACGGACAGGTAACGTATCCATGAACTAATTTAGCGTCCTTTAAGCGGTAGTGATGTTACAAAGATGCCAATGTAAGAAAAAAGGAGTTTTACAGCAACTTAAACACTTGAAAATAGAAAAATCTTAGTTTTACCCATTTCCCTACCCCTTTTCGTGCCCCAACCCCACTCCTTTTCGTGCCCCCAACCCCACTCCTTTTCGTGCCCCAACCCCACTCCTTTTCGTGCCCGTGCCCGTGCCCGTGTGCGTGCCCGAATAAAATAATCAAAAAATCCAAACTACTTTGTTTGCTTTTGCTTAAATTGGCTTTCTCTCAAAGAACGTTAGGAAATTTGGATAAATTATTTTATTCGGGCACGGGCACGGGCACGCACACGGGCACGAAAAGGAGTGGGGTTGGGGGGAAAGGTATAACAAAGTAGTTCGGATTTTTTGATTATTTTATTCGGGCACGGGCACGGGCACGCACACGGGCACGAAAAGGAGTAGGGGCACGGAAAGGAGTAGGGGGATTAGACCCCCAATAGCTCCTGAAATTGAACCTCATTTAGAATAGCAATCCCTAACTGAACGGCTTTATCATATTTAGATCCGGGAGATTCGCCAGCAACCAAATAATCAGTTTTTTTCGTCACGCTGGAGCCGATCACGCCTCCCCTCTCTCTAATCAAAGCTGCGGCACGGTCGCGGGTATAGGAAGAGAGCGAGCCGGTCAAAACAAACGTTTTTCCATAAAAGGGATGGCCGCTAAAATCTTGAACCGAAAGAACTTGAGGTGCAATCCCCCTTTCAAGAAGTAATTGGATCTCTTCCTGATTTGCAGAGTCCGATAAATATTCTAGAAATGCATCGGCAACTTTTTCTCCAACCCCTTCAATCTGCAAAAGAGCCTCCTTATCCATCTGCATGAGACGCTGGATTGTTCCGGCTCTTTGAGCGAGCAGTTCTGCCGTCCCTGTGCCGACAAATTTGATTCCTAAAGCTAAGATAAACCGACCAAGAGTCACATGTCGCGAGTGATCGATGCTTTTCAGTAAATTATCAACTGATTTCTTTTTAAACCCCTCTAACTGGTAGAGTTGATCGGCAGTTAAAGCGTAGATGTCGGCGGGACGGCGAACAAAGCCTTTGTTAAAAAGCTGTTCCATGACCTTTTCTCCAAGAGTATCAATATCCATTGCCTGCTTGCTGGCAAAAAAGACAAGTCGCCTGAGACACTGCTCTGGACAGCTTTCATGGTTAGGACAGCGAACAGCGACCTCGTTAGGAACACGGATAACAGGCGTATCACAGCTAGGGCATCTAGCTGGCATCAGCCACGGCTTGGAGTAATTTGGACGCTTCTCTAAATTAACCTCCACTACTTTAGGAATCACATCCCCACCCTTTTCGATGAGCACGTAATCGCCTACGCGAATATCTTTGCGCTGCACCTCTTCTTCATTGTGAAGAGTAGCCCGTGCAATGGTACTACCGGCTAAAAAGATTGGTTCGAGCTCGGCTACGGGAGTCAAGACGCCGGTGCGGCCGACCTGAACTGTAATTGCATGGATCTTAGTTTCTGCTTGTTGAGCAGCAAATTTATAAGCGACTGCCCAGCGGGGATTTTTACCTGTCGAGCCTAAACGCTGCTGCTCAGCAAGGGAATCTATTTTAATCACGACACCGTCGATATCAAACGGCAAGCTAGAGCGCTGTTGCCCTATCTCATCAATAAACTGTTCGATCTCTGCCAGTGAACAGCAAAGCCGTACCATTTTAAGTGTGGGTAAACCCAACTCATTTAGAAAGGCATGAGTCTCA
>CAZZJE010000373.1:0-2503 GCA_964654295.1 uncultured bacterium
GACAAGTCGCCGCACTCCAGATTTTACTTAGCTTAACGCGTCTGAGTAGGAGTTTTACACTCCAAACCCTTGTCAACCTCTTCAACCTAAATCTCTTTGTTTAATAGCTGAGCCCCGGAGAGACACTCTTCCAGCTTAAATCCACCGCTTTGGGTGCGCTGTAGAGCTACCAGATGCGCCCCGCACCCAAGCACTTGTCCGATGTCATGAGCCAAGCTGCGGATATAGGTGCCTTTACTGCAAGTGACAGAAATGTTCACATAGGGATAGTGATAACTTTCTAATGTGATATTCACCCTAACAGGCACAGCTGCGCGTTCAATCTCTTTGCCTGCGCGGGCATATTCATAAAGCTTTTTACCTTGGATCTTTTTCGCTGAAAACATGGGCGGAACTTGAAGGATTTCGCCTTGAAAGCGTTGCAGAACCTCTTCAATTTCATGTAAAGCAGGAACTTTATCCGACGTCGAGGTGACCTCTCCTTCATGATCATAGGTAGCTGTGGCAACTCCTAGACGCAGTTGCGCTCGATAGACCTTATCACACAAAAGGAATTGATCAGAGAGACGAGTGTAGGGACGACCGACCAGCAAAACCATCACTCCCGTAGCGAACGGGTCTAGTGTTCCTGCATGGCCAATACGTTTTACTTGCAACAGCTTTCTTAAGGCAGCAACAAGGCGAAAAGAGGTGGCACCTACCGGTTTATCGACCAGCAAGATGCCTTCGGGAGACTGCTCGGACAATTTTACTGCTCCTCATCCTCATCTGATTCACGCTGATCGCGCTCTGTTTGGATCTCATCGATGAGAGAGGCGATTCTCATTTGCTTGTCTACACTGTCGTCTAACTTAAATGTCAGTGAAGGAAAGTGGCGAATAGTCACCTCTTTAGACGCATAAACAGCAATAAAACCAGAAGCCGATTGCAAGGCTTCTAACGTTTTTGCCTTTTCTTCCGGGGTGCCAATGACACTGACATAGACCTTAGCATAGCTTAAATCTTTTGAGACGTCGACATGTGTGACAGTCAATAACTCACTCACAAGGGGGTTACGCACCTCCTTGCGAATGACATCAGAAATAACCTCTTTCAAAAGAGAATTTAGGCGATCCACTCTATTTTTGGCCATATTCGATACCGCCTCTTCTTTTAGAGCTCTTGAGTTAAGTAGATGATTTCATAGGCTTCTAAGATATCACCTTCTTGAACGTCGTTATAGTTATTCAACAAAATACCACACTCGACGCCCTTCTGCACCTCACGAACATCCTCTTTAACACGCTTGAGCGAAAGAATTTGACCTTTCCAGACCTGCTCTCCCTTACGTAAGACGCGGATGAGGTTATTGCGGTGGATCGTTCCTTCGGAGACTTGGCATCCTGCAATAACTCCATGCTGAGAAGATTTAAAGGTTGTTTTGACCAATGCGGCTCCACGTGTCTCTTCTTTAGCAATCTTATCAAGCAGGCCACCCATTAAGACTTTCACATCATCGATCGCATGATAAATAATGTCATGCATTCTAACCTGGATGCCGAGCTCTTTAATTAATGGCTCTGTATGCGCCTCGATACGAGTATGGAAACCAATAACGACAGCTTTAGATGTCGCAGCTAACTGAACGTCTGATTCCGAAACCTCACCAACACCTGCCAAAATCACATTCAAATCAACTTTAGAAGATTGAATTTTTTGGAGTGCAACGCGTAGAGCCTCTAGAGAACCTTGTACGTCAGCACGCAAGATGACATTAAGAACTTTTTTAGGTGCTCCGGCAGTCTGCTGCATCAAGCTTTCAATCGAAACCTTTTTCTTCTGCTGCATCTGAAGTAGACGAACACCTGCCATACGTGCTTCTGAAATTTCACGCGCTTCTCGTTCGTTTTTCACAACAATAAATTCATGACCAGCTTCTGGCAAGCCAGACAAGCCTGTAATGGCAACAGGTGTGGAGGGACCCGCATCTGCTAACTCATTGCCATGCTCGTCGCGCATCGTTTTAATTCGACCCCAATGCTGATCGAAAACGACGCAATCGCCTTTGTGCAGAGTTCCATTTTGTACTAAAACTGTTGCAACCGCACCAAGACCTTTATGCATCTCAGATTCTAAGACACGTCCACGAGCGCGTGCGTTACGGACAGCTTTCAGCTCCAATACTTCGGCCTGTAGCGCTAACATTTCAAGCAACGTATTAATTCCTTCGCCTGTCACTGCTGAGCAGTTCACCGTGATTACACTACCACCCCATGCTTCGGGCAACAGATCTTGATCGGCTAACTGACGATAAACATTTTCTGGATTGAAGTTAGGCTTATCGCATTTGTTTAAGGCAACGACAATTGTCACATTGGCTGCTTTCGCATGCTGGATCGCTTCGACAGTTTGAGCGCGAATCCCTTCGTCTCCCGCAACTACAAGGACTACAATGTCGGTGACATCAGCTCCACGCGCTCTCATTGCTGAAAATGCTTCGTGTCCAGGCGTATCTAAAATCGCA
>CAZZJE010000374.1:0-1602 GCA_964654295.1 uncultured bacterium
GCCCCAAATATTATCACCAGTTAGCCGCATGGCACCAAAGCCGAGGCGATGAATAGGCAAATCTCCTCCAAGCAGAAAAGTTCCCGCAAGATTAGCTTTCGCTACAAAAGAATTTCCCATCATCCCCCCAATATGAAGCCTAGTTTTTAATATAGGCTTTAATAATTTTTTGCGTCTCTACCGGCTTACTCGATCCATCGGTTTTAACTGTCTCTAATTTTTTGACAACGTCCATTCCTTTGGTGACTTCGCCAAATATCGTATGTTTGCCATTGAGCCAGTCTGTTGGCACAGTTGTAATAAAAAATTGGCTACCATTCGTATTAGGACCACGATTTGCCATAGCAAACAGCCCCGGCTTATCAAATTTTACATCGACAGAAAACTCATCTTCAAACGGTGCGCCCCAGATCGATTTTCCACCTGTTCCATTACCATTTGGATCGCCACCTTGAATCATGAAATTTTTAATGATGCGATGAAAAGTCAGCCCATCATAATAGTGCTCTTCAACATGCTTCACAAAGTTTTCTGTGGCTTTAGGAGCAACTTTAGGTTTTAAAGTCACTTCAATTACTCCTTGGGTCGTTTCTAAAACGACAACTGGCGCTTCTTTTGTATCACTCATAGTAGATGATTTGTTGGGTTGTTCTTGCAAGTCTGATAATTTTTGATTGCCGATTAACAAACTATGGCAAAAGGCAATAGAGAGTAGGAAAGCTGTGATGATTCGAAACATAGTCGCCTCGTAGTTAAACCAGATAGTCTAGGAGCACAATAAAAACAAAATCAACCATTTTTTTACATTATTAAAATTGCACATTCGGTTAACACTGTCACTTAACCGTTTTAACCAGGAGAAAATTTATGGAAAAGTTGCTTCTTCTTCCTTCACAAAAATGTCTACTTATTTTTGCAACCCTGATGGGATTTTGTTCCGTTGCAGCAGGAGCTTTTGGGGCACATGCTTTAAAACAAAAGTTAAGTCAAGATTTGCTAGCTGTTTTTGAAGTGGCTGCGCGCTATCAAATGTACCATGCTTTGGCTATTGTCTTTGCTGTGTGGCTGACAACGATCCAATCCAGCTTTCTAGCAGAAGTTGGGGGCTGGCTTTTTTTAGCCGGAACGCTGCTCTTTTCAGGCAGCCTTTATCTACTCGCATTAACTGAAATTCGAATTTTGGGGGCAATCACTCCTGTAGGAGGAGTCTTATTATTGATAGGTTGGCTTAGTTTAGCGATCGCCATCTATCGCTCATGAAAGGGAAGAGCTGCATTCAAAGAGGAAATTTCTGGCAATATCGATTGTGTGACCACCTTCATCTTTTTTCGGCAGATCTTACTCTTTAGATCCATATGATTTGCTAAAGCATTTCGAATCGTTTTAACATCCGATGTCTGAATCTGCATTAATCAAGAGACACAAAGCCAGAGAGAAGTAAAGAAAGACATGAAGATTAAGCAAGTTGATTAATTTTAAATTCTTCTCTGCGTTCCTCCAACTCCCTGTCTCTGCGTTAGAAATATTCTGAAACTCTCTTTAGAGTATGGGACCTTAATTTTGGTGCAGACTGAGCACTTGCATAAAAACAAGTAGCGACTT
>CAZZJE010000374.1:1612-2501 GCA_964654295.1 uncultured bacterium
ATCACAAACATTTGATTTACAAACACTTGAAGAAGTACTGTTCGCAGATTTTTCCTCTACTTTTTGATCCATGTTGTCCAAATCGGCAGGCCAGCTCTCGGAGGAGTTTCGCTGGGGCAGATTTTGTTGGCTTAGCACTCCTTTGTCTTGAGTGCCAGCGGGAATTGCTGCAATTTCATTAAGTTTATCGTTCTTATCATTATATCATTCTAATTTTAATTTATAAATTCCATTGGATATCGAATTGTCAAACAAGAATTAACGATTAAAAGATAGTAAGGATATAACAATAAGCGACTTATAATCAATTACTTATTTTATTGTCAACTGAACACTTACAAAAAATTTAAGGCGACACCTTCTATACCAGATCTTACAATTGGGTATTTACTTTACTCTAAGCTTTGGAATTAAAAGCGCGAGCGTCAGCTTCCCTTTAAAAGATAATTCATTTTGTTTGCTTCAAATTATCTGTAACTTCATGGTCTTGTATACGCCACATTGTGCTAGTAAAGTTAGGTATGTAGTTGTTACCATAACCTTCGAAGATTACTCGTGACACATAGCCTATTGAATAAGTCACAACATTCGATTTTTGCCATGAAGCATCAGCCATGTTATAACAACTTATCAATGCACCTTCGCATGCTATCATATTCTCTTTTTCTTCTTCTTGAAGACCGTTTTGCTGGCTCATGTCAAGTAGTTTTTAGCAATTTCGTCCAAGGAAACCTGTCCTTCATAGCCTTTTACCGAGACTATGCGTGAACCTATCCAATTTACAGATACATTAGAAATATTATCTAATATTTCGAGTAAGCCTGTACCATTCAAATGAACCTATCTCACTAATGGAAATTTTATTTTGTAGTGTGTAAAATCCATCTCC
>CAZZJE010000375.1:0-2497 GCA_964654295.1 uncultured bacterium
TCAAAGTGAAGATCAAGCGCTAGCTGCTGCATTGAAACTCTACACAGCAACTCTCGTTGTTCCGACGCAAGAGGCTTTCCGCTCAGTTTTGGCATTTGCAGCGCAACATCAGCTTCAAGATTTTGCTCTTCTCTGCGCCGAAGAGCTTCCTGCAGCGCCTCCTCTCTCATCTCACTCCCATTCACTTGCTGCCGACACAACTCCGCATCCTTTAGCTGAACATTTTCTTAAACACTGCTTCCGATTCTCGACGACGGAAGAGGCTCGTCAATTTTTGCAAAGCAACCCTTCCACTTCGGCCTGGTCAGACGAAGGGGTCTTTATCGATCGATATGGCGTCCATTTTTATGCTGCTCCCAAATCGGAAAATAACCTCTTTCTACGAGAAGCCGAGCTGAAGAGCTTAGATA
Organism: uncultured bacterium; assembly: GCA_964654295.1. Classification (GTDB taxonomy): domain Bacteria; phylum Chlamydiota; class Chlamydiia; order Chlamydiales; family JABDDJ01; genus CAZZJE01. Next base: position 411 of record CAZZJE010000375.1, read on the forward strand.
AAGCCTTAGTCGAGATGGAGCAGGAGCTTCTTCAAACGGATGGTCAGCAGCAGATGCGCCGCCAAGAGGTGGTTCAGCTGCAGGAGCAGCGTGCAGAGGCAGATCGAGCCCTCCGCAAGCAAGAGATGAAGCTGGTCGAAGTGAACTTTTCGCTGCAGCGTCTCCAAGGTGACTATCAAAAAGCTCACAAAGAGAAAGAGCAGATCCATACAGAGCAGCTCAAGCTTCAGGCGACAATCGAAGAGCTTGAAGAGGTTGTAGACAATCTTTCGGGTCGTTGCCAAGCGCTTAAAATAGAGTTAGAAGAGCAGCAAGAGTTAGTGAAAACTCTTTCAGGTGCCTATGAATCAGATAATGAGGCATTGCGCTCTGCTAAAGCTTCCCTACAAGCAGAAGAGGCCATGCGACGGCAGCGTACAGAGCAGCTGCGGCAGGTGCAGCATGCGCTGCAGCTTCTCGAGCTGCAAGAGTCGCAAGGGGTGCAGAGAGAAGAGTCTCTTCAAGAGGAGATCCTTCATTCTAAAGAGCTGCGCGCGTCAAGCGAAGAGACAATGGCTGCTTTCTCCAATGAACTCTCTGCTATCGAGGCAACTCTTCAAGAGGCAACTCAAAAACTTGCTGATTGCGAAGCTCTAGCCCAGCAGAAAAAAGAGGCCATTACAACGGCAGAGGATTCTCTCAATCAAGCACGCCAAAAGTTGTCCCAACTCGATAAAGAGCTGAATCAAACGCAACTATTGCAGCAGCAACTTCACTCGGCCCTAGAAGATCTTTCGCGAGAGCTTCAAGAACGCTTTCAGCTGGAGCCTAAGCTTCAAGAGCTCTCCGCACCTTCTAACCATGCCTTGGAACAGCTAGACCGTGAAACACGGCGCATGCGGCAGCGGCTAGAAGAGGTGACAGATGTCAATATGACAGCGATCGAAGAGTGCGAGACCCAAAAGAAACGTCAGCAGGAGCTTTCGTCTCAAATTGAAGATCTCGATGCCTCTAAAAAAGAGCTCCTTACTCTGATCAATGGTCTCGACGAGGAGAGTCGTCGTCTCTTCAAAGAGACATTCGAAGCCATTCGGGTTAACTTCCAAAAGAACTTTGCTCTTCTATTCCAAGGTGGCGAAGCCGATCTGCAGCTGGCTGACTCCAATGACCTTCTTACCGCTGGCATCGAAATTACCGCTCGTCCGCCAGGCAAACAGATGCGTTCGATCTCGCTGCTCTCCGGAGGAGAAAAGTGCTTAACGGCAATGGCTCTCTTGTTTGCGATCTTCGAAGTGAAAGCAGCGCCTTTCTGTATTTTGGATGAGATCGATGCTCCATTAGACGATGCCAACGTCGAACGTTTTGTCAACCTGCTACGCCGTTTCACCGATCGCTGTCAGTTCCTCATTATCACCCATAACAAGCGCACGATGGCAGCGGCCGATCGTCTATTTGGTGTTTCAATGCAAGAGCGCGGCGTCTCAACTCTTCTCTCTCTAACTTTTGTGAGAGATGAAGAGCCTCTACCCGATTTAGTGGACGCTACTTCTTAACGGCATGCTTAACTAAAATCTGCTTTAAATTCTCTGGAATCGGAATCTTCGTGCGTGTCTTGTTATCTAACGTGACATGCACAGTCTTCGCTCGTCCCACTAACTCATTGCCATTGCGGTAAATTCCATAGGCGACAGTAAATGAGCTTTCACCAATCCTTTCGATTTCTAAGTGCACTTCGAGCTTGTCACCGATCATCAACGGCTTCAAGTAATCTGCTTCCGCATGCACCACAACAAAGACAAACTCTCCTTTTAAAAATAAGTTTCCAAATAAAAGGCCTTCACTCGCAGCAAAATCTTCTAGAGCATCATGCACAAATCGGAACTGTCTGGGGAAATAGAGAATTCCAGCTGCATCGGTATCGTGCATCCTCACTTGGTCCTGGGCAATAAACATAGCACTCCTAATTTGTAGCGTAGGCTTAGCCTGCATAATTTAATTGTTTACCCACTATATTTAACTCATTGTCTATTTAAATGCAGGCTAAAGCCTGCAGAAACAAGCGCAGGCTAAAGAGGTAATTGCAAAATTGTTGTCTTATGAGGCCCAAT
>CAZZJE010000376.1:0-2496 GCA_964654295.1 uncultured bacterium
TTACGAAGAGATAAATTTTTTCCCTAGGAAAAAATGCTCAGCGGGAATTGTTGGGATCACCTCTTTTCAATGATCCACCTGTTGGGTTCTTTCCCCATTTATGTTGATGGGGATTTGGGTGTTTTTCGGTGTGCCATGATCTGTAAAATCAATGTCTTGTACAGGTTTACCATTCTCATCATACTCTCTGACTGGAGGGTATTTCATCTTAGTGCCTAGTTGTGTATGAGGAGCGCCATCTGTTTCAGGCATATGTATTCCATCATCTTCTAAAGAGTCGCGTCAGTATAAGAGTGATTAAAGGAAAAAAAGGGACAAAACTACCTATTTAAAAAATGGGAATTAATATAAATTAATTTTTTAAAAATTCAACTTTTTTAAATTTTTTTGAAAGGTTGTCAATTATTTTGTAATCTTTAGAAAAGACCTGCCAGAAACCACTGTCAACCTTATTTATAATAATATCGCATGTTGTTTGCATTTCTAGATCGTTTTTAAAACGATGCAACAAATTTACATCATGACAACCAATAATCAATATGTCAAATATATCTACATCGCATATTATATTAGATAATTTGTTTAAATCTTCCCAACTTATAAAAAAGCCATTTGGTGATGAATCAATCTGTTCTTCAAATGCGGGAATCGAACTTTCTGTTCCTAAATCTCCTATTCCATATAAATCTAAAATTGACCAATGGAGTAAATTTCCGTTATAAACTTCTTTTAAAATATCAGATAGTTTCGTATACACAATTCCATTAATTTTATCGAATATTCGAATGCCTTTAATTTTCATTTTTCCTCAATAAAAAATGTAATCTTTCTTTATTTTTCAATAAATCTAAACTATTGCTCATATTATTTTTTTAATAAAAGGCAAAATTAATAATTCCAATTCGGTAGTGGTTCGGGACCACCTCGTATAGGGTTTCCTCCTGATGGATTTTTTCCCATCTATGTTGATATGGGGTTGGGTGTTTTTTGTGTGCCATGGTTTGCTTAAATATTATTTATAAAAACCATTGTGGTAATCTGATTTAATAAATTCTATATTCGTAAATTTTCTCGCCAATTTATTAATTAGATTTTGATTATTTGTAAAGACTTCTACAAATCCTCCATCGAACATTTCAATTGAAATATCAGTCATTTCATACCTTTGCTGGTCGCTGTCGTAGCGTTTTAATAAACTGGAATCAGTGCAACCTATGATAATAATATCGAATATCTGTTCCATTTTTTTCGTTATATATTCTGATACCTTCTTTCATTAATACATCCATTCGATACAGGTATAGATTTTGCATTTTTATTTCTGATCAAAGGGCCGCCTGTTGGATTTTCGCTCTTAAAGCTAATGAAATTTGGATGTTTCTTTAGCTCATCAAAATCTATAAAATCATTTCATAAAAATACATAGGCTACTTTTCATTATTAGCTTTAATGAATTCGTAAGGCGTCAATACAGGCTCTCTCTTATTACTTTCCCAAAATATATAACCTTCTGCATCATAGGCACTGACTATAATTAAATCTGCGTTCAAACAAATATCAGCTATTTGATTTAAACTTATTTTTTTGTCAGCTAAATTATTCAAATTAATTTCAGATAAAACACATAAGGAATGCCATATAGCGTTTGAAATGTAAAAACATCTTTCTAGAAATTGCTTGGAGGTGTTTTTTGAATTAATTAAATAATAAATTTCTTTTTCGTAGGTTATACCGCAAGTTAAATATAAAGAATCGTTGTATTCTGAATCAAAAATATTTCTAACATCATCAAAAATACAAGATAGGTTCTTATTGTTATATAAACTATTTAGAATCTGAGCTATTACTAGCTCTTCGATTGGCTCGCCTTTTCCTCCATATAAAAACTCATAGAGTTTCTCCTCATTTATATTCTCAGGTAATAAAGTAAAAAAATGCCCTGCTTTGAAATCAACTAAATTTAATACACAAGAAGATAAAGCATTAGCATTATTTAAAATGAATTGAAAATAAGCCAATGTTGGTTCAAATTCTAATTCATATCGATTTAGTTTTTTCATGGCCGCTTATGCTCCCATGTTCCGTCAGGATAGATTCTAACTCCCTTGGGAAAATTGGGTCCAGTGTAGTCCCAATGGGGACCGATTGGTTTCGGGTGTTTTAAGTCAGGATGAAGAGTTTCCATTTGTTCTCCTTTTCCTTTAACATAGTTTCCTCGTCCGCTCTGTGGTGGACCGCTTCCTCTCCATTCATATTCTTCAGGAAAGTTATTTGGATCATTAAAATCTAGTTCATTCAAATGAGGAGGATTATCAGTGCTTTCGCTCGCCATAAAGTACTTTTGATCTTGTTCATTGACCCAGCAGTCGACTTCATGAACTCCGTATGCTAAAGCGCTGACGGCTACTGTAGCAACTATTATTTCAGCAGTAACCCAGCTGGCTACAACTTCACAGGCAGCGGTAATTGCACAACTGACAATTGGAATCATAATTG
>CAZZJE010000377.1:0-2473 GCA_964654295.1 uncultured bacterium
TAGACGCCCATATAGGTAAGATTTAGAGGCATTGTGCCTGCCCGTTGGGCCTCATCACACAACAATTTTGAAGTCCCTTTTTTAATTTTGCAATTACCTCTATATAGTCTCGCTTTAGGCGAGGGAGAAGCCTTTGTTCTAAGCTAAATCTTAAAAGAGGGGTGACCTAACCTTGACAAGGATCGTTAAAAGTTATAAGGATAAAAAAATATTAGCATCTAAACAAGGTGGGGTTATGAAAAGAAACTCGTTTTTCTTAAAGTCCTTGATGTTTCAATCGGTCAAGATGCTTATAGTCATGGGAGGAGTATTGCCAGCAAGCATCATGGCGGTAGAGATCGTGACCCCTCCCTTTAAACCAGGAGCAGAAAAAAGTTCCTCTATTCAAATTCAGAAAGATGGATCTAAATTCATTCAAGATGCAGATGGCGAGACAGTACAAGTCAAGCCGGACGGATCGAAGCTTATCAAAAAAGCAGATGGAGCTACTGTAGAAATCAAGGCAGACGGCACAAAAATAATTCATGATCGAGATGGCACCCTTATTCACATTAACCCAGATGGGACGAAAACGATTACAAAAACAGATGGCACCTCGGTTCAAGTGAATCCTGATGGATCCAAACTGGTTCGAAGTAAAGATGGCACCTCGATCAAAATAGAGGCAGATGGCTCTAAGAAGATCAAAAAATAGTTTTGCTGTTAATTTGATACAAGCCTGGTCAAATGATTGCTATCTGATCAGGCTTTTTTCTTTATTTCAAAATAATTCCATGACAAAAGGGATATAGAAATCACTTTTTAAAGAAAATTCATGGATAGCCTTTACTCTTTCATTATTCTTATGTTTGCAGCGGCTTTCTGTGTTGGAATTGCTCAGAAAGTGCACGTTGCTTATCCAATTGCTCTGGTAATTGCTGGTACGATCCTTGGCTTCATTCCAGGGCTACCTTCGATCTCTTTTGACCCCAACCTCTTATTAGTTATCGTCTTGCCTCCCATCCTCTATAGCTCCTCTTTTGGAATCTCTTTTAGAGAATTTAAAGCAAATTGGAGAGAGATTTTTTCACTAGCGTTAGGATTAGTTTTCCTTACAACACTCGTAATCGGATTAATTTTCAAATGGCTCTTCCCTGAATTTTCTTGGGCTTTAGCCTTCACCTTTGGAGCCATCATATCCCCTCCCGATGCCATCGCAGCCACAGCTATTTTAAGACGCTTTCCGATGAGCTCTCGGCTATTAACTATTTTAGAGGGAGAAAGTTTAGTCAACGATGCTTCTGCGCTTGTTCTTTATCGCTTAGGTACAACCGCTCTATTGACAGGGATATTTTCCTTAACGGATGCCTCGATCGAGTTCTTCAAAATCGTCATAGGGGGAATTGCTGTTGGGCTAGTGCTAGGTTTTATCATTCAGCGATTTTCAAGGCGCTATTTAGGCCCAGTTGTAGGTGTCGTTTTATCGATAACAATTCCATATGTAACCTACATTTTGGCAGATTCTCTAGGTGTTTCAGGGGTATTAGCTGTCGTCACAAATGGATTAGTGGGTTCACTGACAATCTTATCTCACCCAGCACCTTTGAGACGAATTCTTGGATTTGTCATGTGGGACATCTATTCGATTCTTTTGAACTGTTTTATCTTTATCCTTATTGGATTGCAGTTAAAACTTTTAGTTAGTGAGATGAGCCTGAATGAAATTATAAGAAATGCAGGCTATGGTGTTTTGATCACTTTCTGTTTAATTGTTGTTCGTATGATTTGGGTATATACCAAGAGCCTAATCTATTATTTCCATCTTCGAAAAGATCTCGAATCTGATGCCAGTGGATCTGAAAGCATACGTGAAGCGGCTTTGGTTGGATGGTCAGGAATGCGTGGAATTGTTTCTCTAACTGCCGCCATGGCGCTTCCTTTAACTCTTCCAAATGGTATAGAGTTAGCTGGGCGCGAAGAGGTTATTTTTATTACTTTTGTCGTCATCCTATCTACTCTATTGATGACAGGCCTTACTCTTCCCCTACTCATTCACTGGCTAAACCTAAATTATTCGGAAGGCGGTGGCAATGAGCATCACGTGAGAAAAGAGTTAATGAAAGTTGTCCAAGAGAAAATAGGACTTTTGCATGTCGCGCATGTCGTTACAGATACAGAAGCTAAATTTCTTTCCAATTACTTTAAGATACAGCATGAGGCATTGGAAATCTCGGCTTCATCTCACAAAAAGCTTCAAGATCTAGAAAATTTGAGACTTGAGCTGATTCGAGAGCAGCGTAAACGGCTGTTAGAAATATGGAAGAGAGGAAAGATAAGTGATAAAGAGCTTAGCCAATTAGAGCATGAATTAGATTTAGAAGAGATTCGTTTGGCTCGAGCTGAACTTAAATAAAAAAGCTGTTCCTTTGAGTGTAGCATTTGCAGGTTAAAACCTGCAAAAACAAGCGCAGGCTAAAGAGGTAATTGCAAAATT
>CAZZJE010000378.1:0-2460 GCA_964654295.1 uncultured bacterium
ACGATCGCTTGGTCTGGCGTAACGGCACGTTGAGGCTGATCAAATGTCACATGAGCAATGCCATTTTCAATGGCTTCAATGGTGCAGATTTGATCTGCTTGGCGATAGCGCACCTTGGCCTGACATTTAAATGGCAATGCAGGCGGGCCTTCAGGAGAAATCCAATGAAGCTCGCCTGCGGTTAGATCGTCGCAAAATAGGGCCGGGTGATCAGACCCTTGAGCTAAGAGAACGACATTACGGCTTAAATCTTTTCCAACAACAAACCAGGGCTCACCAGCTCCACCTATTCCAAGTCCACGTCGCTGTCCAATGGTATAGAAGGCTGCACCATCATGTTCTCCTAAGACATGCCCTTCTAAATCTTCTAAAGGACCTTTTTGCAGCGGCAAATAGCGAGACATAAACTCTTTGAAATCTCGTTTTCCAATAAAACAGATTCCAGTGCTATCTCGCTTTCGTGCCGTCGCTAGATGATACTTTTCGGCTAGTTCTCTTACTTCTGATTTATGAAGTTCTCCAATAGGAAAAAGTGCTTTATTAAGAGCTTTTTGATTTAGGAGATATAAAAAGTAGCTTTGGTCTTTCGAAGGATCAATGGCTTTTAAGAGCTGACGATGGCCTTGCTCTCCAGCAATACGAGCATAATGCCCAGTGGCAAGAGCATCCGCTCCGAGCTCTAACGCTTTATTAAGGAGAGCTTTAAACTTAATTTCACGATTGCATAAGACATCGGGATTGGGTGTCAAGCCAAGCTCTAGGCGCTGCAAAAAGTAGGAGAAAACGGAATCCCAATACTCTTTTGTAAAGTTTACGGAGTAGTAAGGAATGTCAATTGCTTCGCAAACTCTGACGACATCTTCATAATCGGCTTCTGCTGGACAGAGAGAATCGGGACCATCGTCCCAATTTTTCATGAACAATCCGATAACTCGGTAACCCTTTTGCTTTAATAAGAGAGCGGTAACGGAGGAGTCAACCCCTCCCGACATTCCAACTGCGATCGTAGTGGCCATGAGAGAACCTTATGCTAAAGGAGTGATGGCTAATGTTTCGCCTTCAGACCGCGCGACTAAGACTGTAGAGCTGGTATTGCTGATCACATTCACGACAGTGCGGCACATATCTAAGATCCGCTCTACGGGAAGGACAAGGGCGACACCTTCGGTAGGAAGGCCGACTGTCTGCAAAATCATGACAATGGTGACAAGGCTGGCGGACGGGATTCCAGCCATTCCAAAAGAGGTTAAAATAGCCATCAAAGCAATTAGAATTAAGCTGGCAGAATCCAAAGCAGCTCCATACACCTGTGCCGTAAAAATTACAACTGCAGCGATATAAAGTGCAGTTCCTGACATGCAGATAGAAGCGCCCAATGGAATTGTAAAACTACAGATTCGATTAGGAATACCGACACGATGCTCCATCGTTTCTAAAACGATTGGTAAAGCAGACGATGAAGAGCTTGTCGTAAAAGCGGTCAAAAGAGCAGGTGAGAGCTCTTTGAAGAAGCGAAGAGGAGAGACTTTAGCCCATAATTTTATTAAAAGTGGAACAACTATAAAGGAAAAGAGAGAAAGGGCTAATAGAACGGTTCCAAAGAAGAGGGCGAGAGGTTTAATCGCATCGCTTCCTGTTGAAGCGACAACTTTAGCGACTAGGCCAAAGACTCCAATGGGCAAGAGCCGCATCACAAGATGTGTCATCCGCATCATGACCTGGAAAATTGCTTGCCAAAAGTTGAGAAGGGAAGTTCCTAAAAAAGGGTCGATGCGAGGAATCATTGCGCCGAAGATCAGGCAAAAGAGGATTAAGCCGAGCATCTGCCCCTGAGCCGCAACGGCGATGATATTAGAAGGAACGAGACGAAAAAAGAGCTGCTCAATTTTTGGAAAAATAGCCTGCTGCTGACTGACTAAATCCATTTCGATCGCTTGTGGTGGTGGTGCTCCAACGCCTGGCTCTACAAGAATCATGACCAAGGATCCAACACAAACAGCGAGAGTAGTGAGGAGAATATAGAAGCCAAAAGTTTTTGTTCCTAAGCCACGAAAGGAGTCACCTCCCATGCGAGCAGCGCCAGTAATAATAGAAGAGGCAACGAGGGGAACGACGACCAAACTTAATGCGTTTAAAAAAAGTTGTCCAATCAAACCATACACTTGGTAAGCGGTTATGCCCCAAAGGGAGGCTTCCTTGCCTGTTACCATCCCTGCCAAGACCGCTAAGAGGATCGCAGCAAATAGAGATAGGAGCGTACGGGTGTGCATGAAAGAAAATCCCTTTAAATAGGCACTAAAATGTTTTCTAGTTTAAAGGAGAAAAAGAAAAAATACAAGGCGCTGCGGTAGCAGTGCTCTGGAGATTGTATGTTTTTAAGCCACCTTGCTGAGGTTATTGGTGGTGTAAGGCCCAATTCTACAATCTTTCAGGTATTGTCGCGGGAGCGACAAAGCTCTC
>CAZZJE010000379.1:0-2431 GCA_964654295.1 uncultured bacterium
GTTACTCTCTTGCATTAGAGAGATAAGGAGAGGAACTTCCCAACCTATCCCTTGAAACTGCTTTTCAAATAGGGTCTTTAAATTATCGCAAGGAAACGTCTCATCTTCAGATTTAAATGCAAGACACGCATAGGAGTGATTTCCAACCGCATAAGCTGTCGCTAGCTTTCGATTGTCAAAATAGACAATTTCACAACGTTCCAGTTTAAAAATATTTGGAATAGGAAAGACACAAAATTGAATGCCGTATTGTTTTAAAAATTTTGAATCTTCTCCAAAAACTAATCGCCTCACATTAGAGTATTGACCATCGGCTCCAACCACAATGTCAAATTCTCTCGGTTCCATCTGCTCGAAATAAACGCATTTTCCTTCTATCTTTGTGATCGAATCTCCGTAAATGATCTCTATTTCACCTACTCTCTCACCCAAGATTTGAGCAAGATCCCATCGATTAATTTCTATCTCTCCTTCCGAAGAGTGCCCTAAAAGATCTCCATCAAAGTCAAAGACCTTGTAATCCGAAGAGACAAATTTGGAACTTGTAAGATTGACATTTGCTTTTAGAAGGTCTTGATAAATCCCCATCCTTTTTGCAACTTCGAGAGCAGTACCACGCACATCAACTTTATATCCACCCCCTCTTACATGCGGATGCTTTTCTATAATAGTTGGCGAGAAGCCTCGTTTTTTTAGCCAGTAAGCTAATGTAAAGCCGGCGATTCCAGCACCTGATATAAGAATTCGTGGATTTTTTGACATCTTTGCCTCGTGATCTAATTCTTTTTGAGCCTCTACAGAGGCTATGTTAGTGATCAAAAATAGAACTAAAATAAATAGGAAAAATTTCTTTACGAACATACTTGTCTGCTCCATTAAATAATTAGTTAATTACATGATAGCATTAGACTGACTACCGGTCAATAATTATCGTCGTTTCTGATAGACATAATTAATACGTATACGTATAATTTTAAGAAAACGAGCAAAATTTAGGAGGACGAGATGTTCAACCCGACTTTAGGATTTACGCTACTATTTGTTGCTAACCCTTTGAAGAGCAGCCTTTTTTACCAAGAAATATTTAATCTAAAACCGATTGAAGAATCACCGACCTTTGTGATGTTTGCCTTGCAGAATGGCGTGATGCTTGGCTTGTGGTCTAAATATACAGCTGAACCTCGAGTCGATGCAGCTGCCGGGGCACTTGAAATTTGCTTTCCCGCAGAAAACGTAGACGCTCTATATGAAGAGTGGGGAAAAAAGCATGTTACAATTGCCCAAAAGCCTACTGATATGGATTTTGGACGCACTTTTGTCATCCTTGACCCCGATGGACACAGAATTAGAGTGTACAAGCTCCATGAGGAAAAGTAATGAAAAATGTAAATTTCGAAGAAATCAGTACTCATGACACGCCTGAGCGCAGTCCAGGATTTCTTTTATGGCATATTAGCACAGCTTGGCGAGGCTCAATCGAATGGATTCTCAAACCAATTGGCTTGACGCATCCCCAATTTGTCATTTTGGCTACATTGGGTTGGTTAACTCGAACAGGCGATCGAGTCACTCAAGCTGCTGTCGGGAAAATGGCTGGGCTTGATCCTAATACAGTTTCTCAAATCATACGAGGGCTTGAACAAAAAGAATTGATCATCCGAGAAAAATCGTCCGATGGAAGAGCAAAAAATCCCCTGTTGACGATGAAGGGCTCAGAAATCCTTAAAAGAGCCTTGCCAGCTGTCGAAACAAAAGATGCCGAGTTCTTTCAGAAGCTCACAGCAACTGAAAGGGAGTGTCTGATTGCTATCTTCCAAAAACTTACTCTATAAGGACCAAAATGATGACGCTCGCTAAATCAATCGATTTTTGAATAGTAACTCAAGAATAGGAGCAAGGATTTTAACTTGCTCAACTATAGATTCGTGCTCCTCATCCACTGGATAAGCCTCCATTCCCGCGAGGAGCGCTCCTTCAATTGTGCCATCGACTAATTCTATGCCAGGAAAGAAAAATTCATCACTGCTATATTTATTCTTACTAAATTTATAAATGGCAAACTCCATATCCTCAATATCATCTTCATAAGTAAGTCGGCAAACTGGTTCTAGGCGATCATCTGCAAACAACCGCTTGATATAAATAAATTTTCCCCGTATAATCGCTATATGCCTACAGGGACATCCCGGAAATTTTTTTTCACAAAAAGCATCGATTCTATTTTGTATCTCATCTTGAATTTTTATTGGAACTTTATATTCAGCCACACTCCTCCTCCATTTGTAATATAAGGCACTTCTTTCGTAGTGAATTCTACATCAAATTGTTTTTGCAGTAATCGTTCAGTTACCTAACAAAAAGTTACTTTTATTGATTCAACACAAAGGCACAAAGTCTCAAAGACACGAAGATAAACGATTAAACTGTTTAA
>CAZZJE010000380.1:0-2428 GCA_964654295.1 uncultured bacterium
AAAGATGCAGCCAGCTCTGCAAAGTTTCTTAGACAACAATCTTCCTCTAACCAACGAGGCTTTTGAAAAAGAGCCAACGTTTTCCAACTGCAACTTTAGCACATTGCAAGAAGATCTCGCTTTTCTGTCCCATCTACGCCGCCTAGCAACCAGTGACAAAAAGAACTTGAGGGAAGCTGCTGACCTAATCGCTTTAAGTAAATATATCCTGACAGAATTAACCCCAACAACTCTTTCGAAGAGTGGCAGAAGAGATTATGGTCTAAAAGCGGGTGGAAATGGCAAGTTGATCCCTTACAAAGGGGTTAATACTCCCGCCACAACAGAATTTGGCAATCCCCTTGAAGCCGCTTGCTACTATTACCAATGGGCAGCTGCCTTTCCTCCAGAAAGCAGCCAGATTATCGAGATGGCAGAGGCTGCTATCTCTGCCGCCAGATACTACATTCAGAAAAACCAGGAGACCTTTGAAGAGACTGCCGAATATGAGGGCTTCAAAGAGATCTTTAATATTTCGTTAGATGATGTCTCCAAGCCAGAAAAGATCGCTATCGCCCTTAAAGAATTAGAACAAGATATCAAAAAACGTCTCGATTGTGCCTATGAGGCAGCTGCACGCTATATTACCGAGCGCAGCGAGCGCTATACAAGCAATGGAATCGCTCTATGCAAGCAGCTAAATTCTAAACGCGCCATGTCGGGAACCCCTTGGAATGTTGAGGGGTTTGATAGAAGTTTGGCAGAGAGATTTAAGAGCGACCTTGGAACAGAAGGAAAGATTCTACACCACTTAGCCACACGTGCAAATGAAGGCAAAATCTATGAGGCTGAATTAAGCAGCGTCGAAGCTTTTATGAGCTCTATCTTTGATAAACATCCTGCTCCAAAAAAAATACGCGGAATCATCGAAGCTGGCGGTCTCTTCAAAACCTTCAAAAGCAATGCAGACGTGGCTAGAGAGCTGATGGATTTCTTAGAGAAAAAGCAGGAACAAGGCATCGCCAATGAAGCGATCGAAGGTGTTTTCTTCTTCCACCATGACCCAGGCCAAATTCAAGCCAATACGCTCTACGTCTGGAAAAAAGGTGCCGAGCAACCCGAAAGAATCGGAGGTACCTCTGCCAAAGAGCTTAAAGCTAAAGGCTTCGATCCCTCTAAATGCTTTGTCTACTACGATGAAAACCATACGACCGGTGTCGATTTCTTGCAAGATCCTGAAGCGATTAACCTATTGACTTGCAACTGGAAAACACCAAGACGCACCTTCGGCCAATCGATCATGCGGCTGCGTCAATTTCTCTTTGAACAAGATGTCGATCTCATTGTCACAAAAGGCGGCCGAGAAAGCTTTATCAACAGAGGAAAAGAGGTTAATGACTTAATCCTAAACTCTGAAAAAGTGCAGTCGATCCGAAAAACCGATGCGCTCATTCGCTACTTTAATCAGCAGATCGATAGCATCCCACGCACATTAGCTGTCCAGCAAGTAAAAAAAGCTGTTAAAGCCTATAAAAATGGCTGCATTTCTTTAGCTGAATTTTCTAAAGAGATTAAAAAATATGAATCTTTCTTTGTTACCTTCTTAAGCAACTCGTTCTACGACCAATATGGTCGTTTAGAGACTAAAGAAAATACTAAAAAGATGCTAAAGGATAAACTCGACAGAAGCGTCGCTGCTTTTAAACGCGTACTAGAGCCAAAAGATAGCGAGGTGTTAGAACAACTGACCCAAGAAGCGGCTGACTTGCATGAATGGATTGTTCGGTCAACATGCTTGCCAAACGAGTGCAAAAAAACAAGCGGAGATACCAACATCGAGCTTGAAACCGCTGTTCAACAAGAAACTAATGTGCATCTTGAAGAAAATGTCGAGGTTGAAAAGGAGATTGATCTCGAACTGCAGCGCTATGAACATCAATCCGTCACTGATATTCGAAAGGAATATGCATTAACTGAAACTGGCTTAAAACTCTGGATAGAACAGCTTAAAAGCGGTAACGAAAGTTCAGGGATCATCTCTCTGCAATCGCAACTGGCTAAGTTTGATTATTGCTATGGCAAAGAAAAATTTAGATATGAACAAGTTTTTTCTCAACCTATCTTTGGAACAAAGGCCTACTTTAATACCTGTAAAGGCGAAGCGACATTGCCTGTATTCCATCGCCTACAGAGGCCTCCTAACCAGATTTTAGCTGTTCGAGATGAAAATCAAAAAGTCCGCTGGCTCCTACTCTCTGAACATGAAGCCCGCGATGTCGCCGAACATCTCAATAAATGGTATAAAACAGAGTCTTCAGAAAGTAATAACGTCTGGCTCATCCAACCCGATAGCTCTCCTTTAGCAATGGGGGCTTATATGGATGAATTTCCTGAAGAAGATCATGCAGTTGCAGAAGGGTTGCTCGAAATTAATGCCTTTGGAGGAAAT
>CAZZJE010000381.1:0-2423 GCA_964654295.1 uncultured bacterium
ACCACCATCTCACTGCTCTTTGTTTTGCTGTGTTTATTCGGGCAGGGGCACGGGCACGCACACGGGCACGAAGTTAGTGGAGCAAAGTAATGCGGATTTTTTTGCTTAGTTTATTCGGGCACGGGCACGCACACAGGCACGAAGATGGCAGGTGATACGGGCAATATTATCCCAAACGCTTTCTAAAGAAAAACATTGTGGCGGGTAGTGTAAAAGCAGCGATCAGAGCCATCGGCCAGATATTATGCAATACAATGGAGGCAGGCATGGCTTTAAGAAAGATTCCTTTTGAGATAATGAGCATGTAGGTCACAGGAATCAAGCTAGAAGCTGGCTGAAGCCAATTGGGCATATTCTCTACAGGCGTTGCGTAACCCGATAAGAGAATAGCCGGTGTCAAGAAGACAAATGTCCCTAAGATAGCCTGCTGCTGCGTTTTAGCTAGGGAAGAGATAAAAAGACCGATGCCAACAATCGAGCAGATAAAAACAAATAGGCTGGCCAGCAAGAGAAGTAGAGAGCCAGTAAAGGGTACGCCAAAGACCAGAACACCAATTGTGACAATTAAACAGCCTTCCAACACGCCGATAATGATTCCAGGAATCATCTTCCCTAGCAAAATTTCAAAAGGAATAAGCGGCGACACCAGCAGCTGGTCAAACGTTCCAAGTTCCCTTTCTCTAGCGACAGAGAGCGACGTAATATTAAGCCCAACGACAAGCGTTAAGATGACCACAAGGCTTGGGATATTATACCAATAGTACAAAAGGTTGGGGTTATACCAGTTTCTAGGGACAATCACTGTATTTTGCTGTTTCAAACCGATGCTTTTGCTAAAGTCACGGTTATATTGTGAGATAATTTGCTGCAGATAACCCGCAATAATTTGTGCACTATTTGACTTACGCCCATCCAAAATAATTTGGATATCAACCTCCTCACCTGCATTGAGTTTTCTGGAGAACTGTGCATCGATAAAGACAACGACAGCGCCTCTTTGATTATCAATAAAAGGAGCGATCTCTTGCTGGCTAGACAAGTAGGTAATTTTACTAAAGACTGGTGCGCCACGAATGCGCTGGAGGAGTTCTATCGACTGCTCTCCAGCATCCCAGTTTAAAATACCTATCGGAATGTTTTTGACATCTAAAGTAGCTGCAAAAGCAAAAATAAAGAGTTGTAAAATGGGTGGAACAATAATAGAAACCCTTGTCTTTGGGTCTCTTAACACCTGCAAGATCTCTTTACGGATGAGTGTCAAAATGCGGTAAAGCATTAATCTAGTCTCTTAACAGTTTTTCGGGCGATGACAATTAATAAAAGAGATCCCAGCAAAAGCATATAGAGAGTATTTTTTATAAGGAGTTCCCATACATTTCCAACCAAAAAAAGAGTTTGTAGGCTTTGAACAAAATAGCGAGCTGGGATGATGTAAGTAAACAGCTGAATAGGCAGCGGCATGCTTGCAATTTCAAATAGAAAGCCAGAAAGCATATAAGAAGGTAAGAAGCCAACGACGAGGGAGATCTGTGAAGCGACAAACTGGTTTCTTGAAACTGTTGAAATAAGTAAACCGATGTTTAGTGCGCAAAACAAAAAAACTGAGGTAACAATGGCCAGCACCCAATAGGATCCTCTAAAGGGAATTTCATAGAAGACAACCGCAATGACCATACAAATGGTCATGGAAATCATCGCCAGAATAAAGTAGGGAATTAATTTCCCTAAAATGATCTCAAAGATTCCAATAGGCGTCGACATTAAGGCTTCCATCGTCCCTCGTTCCCACTCTCTTGCCACAACAAGTGCGGTAAGCAGAGTTCCAATGAGCGTCATGATGATGGCGAGAGAACCTGGAATTAAAAAAAGGCGGCTCTCAAGTTCCTCGTTGTACCAGTAACGAGTCTGTGCCGTGACTAAAGGCATCCCTTTAAGCCCTTCTGAAGCTACTTGCTGCTGAAGCCAGTTGGAATATGCTCCTTGAGCATAGTTTTGCACAAAGCTGGCCGTATTTGTCTCACTTGCATCAGCGATGACTTGAATTGGTGCTGAGACACTTTTTCGATGGCGAAATTGCGAGAAATAGGAAGGAATCACGACAAAGCCTCTTAGGCGTCCGCTCGTGATATCGTCGACAAACTCTCTTCGGTCGCGTGCTATTTTGACATCGAAATAGGAGGAGTTAGTGAAGGATTCGATTAGGCTGCGTGCTTCGGGAGAAGAATCCTCCATAACGATTCCTAAACGCAGGTGATTGAGGTCTAAAGAGACCCCAAAACCATATAGGAAAAGCAAGATGAGCGGTAAGACAACACTTATTAGAATGCTGCTCGGATCGCGAATGATTTGTAGAGATTCTTTGCGAATTAACGCGATTAGGCGACGCAGCCGGACTCTTTTTAAAGAGCGTTTTCTTTTCAAAG
>CAZZJE010000382.1:0-2419 GCA_964654295.1 uncultured bacterium
TTTATTCGGGCAAGGGCACGGGCACGCACACGGGCACGAAAGGAGGGCAGGAACAAAGTAGTTCGGATTTTAATTATTTTATTCGGGCAGGGGCACGGGCACGAAGGAGGGTAGGGGCACGAAAGGAGATTAAGTTATTGACATTCCGATTCAGGTGGCCTAATCTCATTTTGTAAAATTTTGCCGTAAGGGGTCCCTATGCGCTTTGTGATTTCCACACAAGAATTTAACTATTTGATTTCCAAAGTTTTCGGTGTTATTCCCACTAAAGCAACTGTTCCAGTGTTAGCCAACTTCTTGATCGAGTGCATGAACGATGAACTCATTGTCACCGCCACTGATTTGACAATTGCTATCCGCTGTTTTACTGAGGCAAAAATTTTAGAGGAGGGGGGAACTGTTGCTCCTGGAAAAAAGTTAATGCAACTCATCCGAGAGCTTTCCGGTATTAATGTTGAAGTGCAATCAAATCCCCAAGATCTGATCGAAATCACCGCCAACTCCTCCAAGTTTAAACTGCATGGCATGCGTCGGCAAGAGTTTCCCTCTCTCCCCGATATGCAAGAGGCAGTTCAATATAAGGTCTCTCGCGCAACTTTTAAAGATTGTCTCTTTCGTACCGCCTTCGCTGTCTCTAGAGAAGATAACCGTTACGTCTTCACAGGCGTCTGTATGCAAGTGGCTAACGGTAGAGCGACTTTTGTTGGAACCGATGGTAAGCGCCTAGCCCGTACCTTTATGCCTCTTGACACACCTCCTGATTTTAAGGGCAATTACATCATTCCTTTGAAGGCCGTCGAAGAGATTCTAAAAAATCTCAATGAAGAGGGTGAAGCAATTCTTGAGCTGCTTCATGACCGTATTTCTGTTGAAATCCCAGGCATTCAAATCATCACAAAATTACTAAGTGGCGACTACCCCGATGTTAGCCGAGTGATTCCTGAACAGCCAGAGATTGTCGTCTCTCTCCACCGTGAAGAGCTCTCCTCCCTCCTTCGCCAAGTCTCTCTCTTTACTACCGAAACTTCAGTCTCCGCTCGCTTCTCCTTCACTCCTGGTGAACTCACTCTCTCTGCAAATACGCATGATGTAGGAGAGGGTAAAGTGATTATGCCTGTAAACTATCAAGGCGAAAAATTTGAAATCGCTTTTAATCCCATCTATTTTCTAGATATCCTACGTCATTGTAAGGGAGAGAGTGTCACGCTTGGTTTGACAGATCCCTATAATCCAGGAGTCATTACTGATAATGAAGCTTCCCCAGCTCTCTCTAACGATCCCAACCCTCTCTACGTCATTATGCCGATGCGCTTAAACGAGGAGTAAGTTCCTCTGCATGCAAATCCGCTCGCTCTTATTACGCCATGTACGCCTCTATCAAGAGGCGTTTCTTCTCTTCTCCGATCAAGCCAACCTGATCTCGGGCCATAACGCTTTTGGCAAAACAACGGTTCTTGAAGCCCTCTACTGCTTGATGTGCGGGCGATCCTTTCGCACCAACCGCTTAGGTGAGCTTATCCAAGAAGGAGCCCATGAACTCTCCATTGAAGCAAACTTCATTAAACATGGCGTTCATCAGCGTCTCTTCTTTGCCTATAATGGAAAAGATCGTCAAATTATCTACAACTCCTCTCCCTTAACCTCCCTCTCCTCCCTACTTGGGATCCTACCCGGAGTATTGATGACGCCTGACGATGTCGACCTAGTCAAAGGCTCTCCCCAAAGACGACGCTACTATTTAGATCTACAATTGAGTCAAAGCGATCCTCTCTATGTTCGCTATTTGAGCCGATATGTGAAGGCTGTCCAGCAGAGAAATTTTTTACTGCGTCAAAAAGATCTCTCCACCCTTTCCGTTTGGGAACAAGAGATGGCTACAGCAGCAGCTTATATTGTAAGCCAGCGTGCCAAAGCTGTCTCTGAACTAAATAGCCGCGTTGTTGCAAGCTATCGCCTCATATCAGGAGATCATTCAAAGTTTGAAATTCATTATCTGACAAGTTTACCTCCCGAAGAGAATATCGAAACCTTAAAAGAGCGGCTTGCTCAGCGCTGGATGCAGCAGCGCCCTAAGGAGTTGGAAAGAGGCGAAACGATCTCTGGACCTCATCGCGATGATTTAAAACTCTTTATCAATGGCAAAACAGCTCGGGAGCATGGTAGCGAAGGAGAGCAGCGCAGCTGTGTGATCGCCATGAAACTCGCCGAATGGCATCGCCTTAACGCAATGTGCGAAGAGCCGCCTATGCTTCTGATCGATGATGTAGGGATCGGCTTAGATGCAAATCGCCGAAGCAGGCTGTTAGAGCAATCTTTAATCAATGGTCAACTTTTTCTGACTTCTACGCAGGCTATATCCTCTGCATCTAATAAACAAATCCACCAACTAATGTTAGAAAATAAAGGTTTGTTTCAAAAG
>CAZZJE010000383.1:0-2415 GCA_964654295.1 uncultured bacterium
TACTCTTTAGCCCCAGTTTTTTAAATCAAACATACAGAAAGATAAGGCTAAGGCCGGCCTCTTCGAGGCCTAACAAAACAATCGGTTACTAAATTTCCTCTGTGTAACTTGAATTTTGCAATTACCTCTATAGGCATCTCGACTTGTCGAGATGCCTATACTCCAAAAAAAAACTGAAACGTAGCTAGAGGCGTTTTGACTTGTGTGTTTTTTAATAATTATATCTTTAACCTTAAGCTTTTGTATAATTCGGCTAAGTCACTCCATCCTCTCTTTTTCAATTGCTCTTGATATTCTTGGATGGAAACAAGACAAAAATTTATGTGAAAAGAGGGGATTTTAACTAAAAAGGAATTGTTGGGCTGAAAGTAATAAGCTGTACCATACAAGATTGGCATTTGCTCGATTAAGAATTCAATCTGTTCACTACTACAACAGGCTCCAAAAGCTTGAGGAGTAGCTGTAAAAAGATTGAGATGTTCTCTTAATGCTGCTGCTTTTGAGTTTTTATTAACCCATATTTTTAACTGTTGTATTCTATCTTCAGAAGTCAAATTTGCCCATCCTTCTATTTTCAAAGTCATGGCGATTAGAGCGAGCTCTTTTTGAAGTTGAAAAAGTATATTTTTCCAGCCTTTATCTTGGATCGATTGGATGAGATTCTTTGACCCCTTTCTTTCCGGCCAATAAGGATAATACTCCAAATAAATGATCCATCCTGCCGGAAAAAAGCGTAGTTGTGCCAAAGCTTCCGAATAAATATGAGATCTTTTTTTTAGGTTCAGCAGATAAGTAACAAAAGTTGCAATAAAATCTTTGGTAAAAATATTTACAAATTCCTCTTGAGTTGAAGCTTGCTCGACTTTAATACGAGACTCATCCACTAACAGGCGAAATTTTTCCAATAATTCCTGATCCGAGAGCGCTTCTAAGGTTTTATTAAACTTATTATTAAGTTCTATATTGTTAATTGCAGATATAAGAGATATAAAGGGATTATTTTGGCGTTTTTCCGGAGTAATTTGGACAAGATTAATCGCTGTTGGAGCCATGGAAATTTTGGGTCGTTTAACGATTTCATTTGAGATCGGATGTTCATTTCTTTTTAAATTTGTAGTTGCTGTAGAAACGATGTTATCAGATTTTTCTGGAACAGCTGATGCTGTTGTTTGCGTACCAAAGATCTCTTGAACTTTCGCAGCAGCCCAAATCTCATATAGGATTAAATCATGGTTTTTACACTTTGAATATTGACAATGGCGATAGTAGGCATAGTTCCAAATAATTGGATAACAACCTTTTGCATAACCATAGCCCACTTCCTCTTCTTTAACTAAAACACCTTTTATTAACCTCTCAAGAATATTGGCAGCTGATGAAGGTAAATTTAAGCGTTTCCAAGGAGTCAAATCATTTAACAGGGCGTTAGAAGAGGAATCACTGATCTTAAAACGTTCGATTTCAGCAATCAGCCAGCATTGTAGATAGGACTCGTTGAAAAATTTGCCTGAATTGCAAAAAAGATTGCAGACCTCTATCCATTGTCGAGTCCAAAATAGACGCAGCAACTTGCTATAAAATACCATATTTGAATCGAAAAAATCGGGATCATTTACCTTATTTTTAAGAACTAAAACAAGAGCAATTTGAATAATAGAGATCTCTTGTTGATTTAGATTCATCCCTTCATCAAAAATGCGGGTAATCATTTCAATCCGCTTTGAGTAAGTGCTTATTTTTTGTTGCAGTCCAACATAGAAGTAGTGCCAAAAAACTTGACAGGATTTCACTCTTATTGTCGGCTCCAAATCCTTTTTATGTGCAGATAGAGATGTTAATAAAGTGGAAACAGCATCTGAATATAGAGAAAGATGCCATTGTTCGAAAAAGAGAGTTGTGAAATGGGCAAACTGCTCGAGATCCTTTATTACTAGATTATTTTGTGGAACTGAAATTAAAGATGAGGAAGAAGTAATTGTTGACATGGTAGCAAGGGTTTAAGTTTATATCATTGAGAATGATGTTGTTTAACTTTATTTAGTTAAAATTAAATTTAGTTTGTGTTTGTTGAGCCTTTAAAAATTAAAATCTAACATTAAAAAAGTTGCATGATGAAGGTTGGATTCCCATTCCTAGATGACCTAAATTTAGCTTTAAGTTCTAGTGAAACTTTTAATAAAGCTTTGTGTCAGTTTTGAAGCGCGGCGATTTGTCGAGATGTGGAGATTGTACGTTTCTCAATATTTTTTACGGCAGGCTACTATTGAATCGCCCTTACGAGACAATTGCAAAATTGTTGTGTTATGAGGCCCAACGGGCAGGCACAATACCTCTAAATCTTACCTATATGGCGTCTAAAGCTATTTGGAGCGGAAGTTCACCCTAACTTTTTTCAAAAAAACCACTTAAATCAAC
>CAZZJE010000384.1:0-2414 GCA_964654295.1 uncultured bacterium
GGGGCATGAGGGGAAGCAAAGTAGTTCGGATTTTTGATGATTTTATTCGGGCACGCACACGGGCACGCACACGGGCACGCACACGGGCACGCACACGGGCACGAGGAGGGTCAGGGGCATGAGGGGAAGCAAAGTAGTTCGGATTTTTGATGATTTTATTCGGGCACGGGCACGGACACGCACACGGGCACGAGGAGGATTAGGGGCACGAGGAGGATTAGGGGCATGAGGGATTAGGACAATATACATCATCCAAAAATATTCACCAATACCATCTGAAACACATTTGCAATCAAGCGCCTTAGAGGATGACGCGCCATGCGTCGAATGCGTTTTCTTGGAAGTTTTTGAGAGTGAGAGCGATCATTATCCAGCACTTGATTGACTATTTCAGCAATCTTAGAAGATTTGACCGTGAAAAGCAGCTCATGGTCACTATAATGGCTCTTTCTCCCTTGATTATAGCTTCCTAGCAAGGTTTTTTCCTTATCTACAGTCATCACTTTTTTGTGATAAAGGACATTTTTCCCTCCATTTTGACTGCCGAATTCAAGAATATGCACCTTATTTTTGGGAGGCTTTTTAGCGAGAGTCAGATCATTAATTTTATCCCAGCGCTCACCCATCACTAATTCTGTGTAGCCAAATAGATGAGCAGGGGTAAAGACCCTCGCCATGGCCACGCCATATTTATGAGTCCCATTGGTAATGACTTCTACATCGACACCCTCTCGAATTTTTTCGAGTAAGGCATTTCGAATAGGATTAGCTGGGTTAAATGTAAGGCTGCCAATACGAACTCTCTCTTTTGCCTTTGCAATTGAACGGCGATACTCCTCAGTAGCCTGATTGACCGCCTGTTCAGGACCACTTACCGTCACCCGCAATTTGACATCATCCACCCTATCTGGACTCTCTTCAAACTCTTTAACCGTCGCCAAAGGTTTAGTTGGATCCAAATCAAAATAGTAATTCATCAGCGCAGAAGGTGTCGATTTGGACATCTTGTATTCCCAAATCGCCCACAACTTATAAAATTCTAACCGCATCGTTTTAGCCAAATCACCCCTACCCACAAAATCCATGTCGCGAGCACCATTTCCCTGTAAATACTCTGTCCAATGCTTTGAAGATTTAGGTTGAGAAGAGGGATTGGGTCGATCACCCGTTGAATGAAAAATATCTTGAAAGCTTGTACCACCCGCAACAAAATACTTTCCATCGATAATCAGCAATTTAACATGGTTTTCTACAGTCTTCGGACGAGGAAGGAAACGAACACGGCTATTCGTCACTAATATTCTCACGCGATCAGGAAAAGATTCTTTTAACTGATTCATTGCTTTAAAATCTTCTTTAGAAAGCATCTCTTCACTAGAAATCAGATGAAACTTTAAAGCAGGCCGCTCAGCTAAAAGCTCCCCAATCTCCTTTAGCGCCTGTCGGAACGTATGGCCGCCACAGAAATTCCCCGAAAGTTCAATCGACTGCTGCGCAGATCGAATCAGGTGCATTTTCCATTCCAAAGTCTCCTGAACATCCTTTGTCACTAATAGGGAGTGGTTAGAGTGATAACTTCCTAGAACCGGAGCTGCATGACTAGCAGCATCAAGATTTAAAGAGCTTGTACTAGGGACTTTACGATCTTTTCTAAATGCCATCACAATAAAAAGCATCAATGTTGCCGCTGAAGCTATACTAGCTCCCGTAATCGCACCAGCCGAAACTAAGAGAAGCGGGCTTCCAATCCAGAAGCTAACTCCAAAACCAATAAGGGCACTAGTGCCTCCTAAAATTGTTGCAGCAATCGCAACAACAATTACTGCAACCGAGAGCGCACGAATCCGATCTCCGCAAGTGATCTTGCGGTTATGCAACTCTTGCTTTTCATACTCTCCAAACCCTCGGTTTAGCTTACTGTCTGAATTTGAATGAACTAAAGACGTTGACATGGCTATCATTTTAATTAACAAGTTAATATACAGAATTAGTAAGCTTAACAATTTATGAATATAATATTAAGTTATGATTAAGGAATTTCAATTTTTTTCATTTATTTTTCTTGTCAAAAAAGCATTTTACATGCATTAGAAATGACTAAAAAATCAAAGGTTATGAAATGGCATTGGCTCAATTAGAGTCTTCAGCCCTGATTGGAGTGGAAGCAGTCTCTATTGCAGTAGAAGTAGATACAGCACCATCTGAGCGTTCGGGCCTTGTAATTGTTGGTTTACCTGATGCATCCGTACGGGAAGCTAAAGATCGCGTCTTGACAGCACTTAAACACTCTGGCATCCATTTACCACTCTTTTTCGGAACTGTCAACCTCGCGCCGGGAGATATTAAAAAAGAG
The DNA here is from genome assembly GCA_964654295.1 of uncultured bacterium. GTDB lineage: Bacteria > Chlamydiota > Chlamydiia > Chlamydiales > JABDDJ01 > CAZZJE01. Next base: position 2,354 of record CAZZJE010000384.1, read on the forward strand.
GGAATTTTATACGACTTACCGATCGCTGTTGGACTTGCCCTCTCCCTAGGTGTCTTGCCGG
>CAZZJE010000385.1:0-2402 GCA_964654295.1 uncultured bacterium
AATCGCGAAATCATCGATGCCTTTATCGACGAGTCCATGGCCTCTTTAGTTTTAGATGACGATCTGCACGCTGGAAGCCGGGTCAAACTGATCTTTGAAGCCGTTGTCGAAGATGTTCAGGCAAAAGTGGAACTCTTCAAAAAGCTGCGTCAGCAAGCGACTCAAAATCCAATCTATTTGACAAATACCTCTTCGATCCCCATTCATCTGCTCAATCAAGAGGCGGATCTAAAAGGGCGGATCATCGGCTTTCACTTCTACAACCCTCCACCAGTCCAAAAACTACTCGAACTGATTATCCCAGAAAATGTCGACCCTGAAGCAGAAAAATTGGCGGGAGAGCTGGCGAAGCGATTACGTAAATTGATCATTCCTTCCCGCGATGTCGCAGGCTTTGTCAGTAATGGTTATTTTATGCGAGAAATTGCTGTAGCAGACGCTCTCCTCCAGAGGCTTAACCAAAAAATGCCTCTCCATGCTGCCATCTACGCAATCAACCGTGTGACTCAGGATTGGTTGCTCAGGCCTATGGGAATCTTTCAACTCGTTGATTATGTCGGAATCGATGTCTGCCAGCGTATCGCGACTGTCATGAATAGCTACTTACCACAGGTAGATGTAGAGACGCAGCTGCTTCAACGGCTGCTCGATGTGAACCTAAAAGGGGGAGTCACGGTGGAAGGCGAGCAGCGCCCCGGCATCTTTTCCTACGTCAAGGGAACTCCAGAAGCTGTCTATGCTCTGGAAGAGGAGGGCTACCGTCTCTTTAAAGAGCCTTGGAGAGCAGAAATTGACGCTTGGCTGGGCGATCCACCTCTCCCTAAATTAAATTGGAAAACCCTCTCTCGTAGCTCCAATAAAGCAGAGGAGGTTGACCAAGCCTTGCGAGCTTTAAATGCTCAGCGCTCTCCCGGAGATGCTCTCGCTTTAGAATATTTAGCAGCTCTCTATGAGATTGCGAAACTTCTCGTTGCAGAAGGAACAGCGCGCTCTTTACAAGATGTTAGTCAGGTGCTTCAGCTCGGCTTTTCTCATCTTTATGGTCCCGACGCTGCCTTTTTCTCATCTCTTCAGACAGAGGAGGTTTTATGAGCCAATTTCGTCGTCCTATCTATGCCGTTGCAGGCTACAACACCACCTACTTTGGCCCTGGACGCCAAGAGTTCAAGCCCGATCAGCCCATGCGGCCTTATGAGGAATATCTCAAAGAAACTGCCGAGGGAACGGCAGCCCAAATACCTGAACTACATCTGGATGAAGGCGTCATCGGTAGCTTTATGGCTGCTCGTTTCCTCAATCAAGCCAATCTGCCGGCTCTCCTTCCTTTTATGCAGCCTGCTCTGCTCGGTAAGCCTTGTACGGCTGTCGAAGGGGCTTGTGGGACGGGTGGAAGAGCGATTGCGACCGGAATTCGAAGTGTCCTCTCCGGTTTATCCGACTCAGTCTTCGTAGCTGGCTTTGAAATTCAAAATAGAGTCAAAGCGCTCTATGGCGCCGATATCCTAGCCGGAGCAGCCTATTACAATGGTGAACGCAAACGCGGCCACGCCTTTTTCTTCCCTGGAATCTTCTCCGAACGCGCCGGCGCCTACTACGCGGCCTATGGATACGAGTTATCAAGAAAAGGGATGGCCCATTGGTACCAACAATCTGTCCTAAATGCAAGGAAGCATCCAAAAGCACAAGAGTTTCACAATAAAACCGCAGATCTGCTAGCGGCTGGGATGACGCCTCCCGATGCAAATCGCTTTGTGCCTCATCTTAACCTGTTTGACTGTTCGAAAGTCACGGATGGCGCTTCATCTATTGTCATTATGTCGGAAGAGGGGCTTGCTAGAAGTCAAATCCCCAAAAGCCAAGCTCTGGAGATTATTGCGATAGGGGAGGCCGAAGACGATTTGACCAGGGCTCCTGCAGATCCAACGAAATTAGCAACTACGGCGTTGGCTGTTCAAAAGGCTTTGCAAGCGGCTAATTTAACAATTAATGAGATTGGGTTATTTGAAATCCACGATTGTTTTTCTATTACGGCCCTTTTGACCTTGGAAGCCATGGGTCTGGCTAAACCTGGCGAGGGAGCTCATCTGGTTGCTGAAGGACAAACAGCTCCTGAAGGGCGCTATCCCGTGAACGTTTCTGGAGGTTTACACGGATTCGGACATCCTACCGGGGCTTCTGGCGTGCGACAGCTGGTCGATCTGCTGCACCAGCTAACCGGTTCTGCTGTCAACCCTGTCAACCCCAAAGCTCCCTATGGCCTAATGATCAGTATGGGTGGCAATGATAAAACGGTGACGGCCATTATCGTGAAAAAGGCGGAGTAATCTTGGGATCAGGTTAGTTATAAAGACAATTGCAAAATTAAAAAAAGGGACAAAAAGGACTACAAAGACGAAAGAGAC
>CAZZJE010000386.1:0-2396 GCA_964654295.1 uncultured bacterium
GATGCGATGCGCTTTATCGACAGGCATCTGAGGGTCTACTTCAACATCGATGGCGCGCTGCTTTTCATTCCATTCAGCAATCACATGTGGAGCAGCGCGACGCACTAATGCTTCGGCGTTGTCGGACAACTGCGCGCCCAAGTTGAGCCAGTATTGGATACGATCGGGCTTAATGAAGAGGTTTTTATCATCTTCTGCTTCGATCGGGTTATACCAGCCTATCGCTTCGACATATTTGCCGTCGCGCATGCAGCGAGAGTCGATCACCACAAGCCGATAAGTTGTTCGGTTGGTGCGCCCTTGCTGCCGAAGGCGGATTTTTAATGCCATAGGGATCCTCCCATCATCTTTTGGAGCTGTTTCGGGTTAGGCATGTTCTTAAAGAACTGCTTGGCTTTTTTAAATGATTTTACAAGTTTATTGATATCTTCAAGGGATGTGCCACTGCCGTTAGCAATACGGCGGCGTCTTGGGACGGTTAGCTCACATCGTTCTGTGCGTTCATCAGGAGTCATCGACTGGATGATTGCTTCGACCTTAAAGAACTCTTTGTCGTCGATTTCAAGTTCCTGCAGTTTACTCATGCCGGGAAGCATGCCTAGCAGGCTTTTAATCGACCCCATTTTTTTAATCGTCTGAATTTGAGTCAAATAGTCATCGTAGGTGAAGGAGGCTGAACGGATCTTTTGTTCCATTCGTTTGGCCTCTTCTTCATCGATATGCTCTTGAGCTCGACGGACAAGATTAATTGTGTCTCCCATGCCGAGGATTCGATCGGCCATGGATTTGGGATTAAAAGGCTGAAGGTCATTGACCTTTTCACCAATCCCTTCAAATTTTAATGGTTTACCAGTCACTTCGCGAATGGAGATGGCGGCACCCCCACGGGTGTTGCCATCCAACATTGTGAGGATGGTTCCAGTGATTGCAACGCGAGAGTTGAAAGCAGCGGCGACGTTAACAGCCTCTTGACCTGTGGCGGCGTTGGCGACAAAGAGTGTTTCGGAAGGCTTCAACGCATGATGAATCTGTTCTAGCTGCTGCATCAGCTCTTCGTCGAGATGCAGACGGCCGGCAGTATCGACAATTAAAACTTCAACTTGCTGGCGTTTTGCCTCTTCTAGCGCCGCTTTAGCTACAGCGAGGGGATCTTTGGAGCCGGGAATTGTAAAAACGGGAACAGAGATGAGTTCGCCGAGCGTTTTAAGCTGTTCGACGGCGGCGGGGCGCTGCAGGTCGCAGGCAGCCAACATAATTGATTGGCAATTCTTATTTTTTTGCAGGTAGCGGGCCAATTTCGCGCAATGGGTCGTTTTACCCGATCCCTGCAAGCCACACATTAAAATAACTGTTGGGCGTTTGTCTAAGTTTAAGGTTGCCTCTTCGGCACCCATCAAGTTGACGAGTTCATCGTGAACGATTTTGATGAATTGCTGTCCTGGAGTGACCGATTTTAAAACGGCTTCTCCTAGTGCCTGCTCTTTGACACGCTTAACAAGTGTTTTTACGACACTGTAGTTGACGTCGGCATCCAATAGCGCAAGTCTAACTTCGCTGACGGCTTCAGCAACATTCTCTTCTGTCAATCGCTTTGTTCCAGCAATTTTGGAGAGAACTCCCTGCATTTTCTGTGTGAGAAGGCCCAACATGTCGTTTCTCGTCTAAGCGTTTGACAAACGCACCCTAAATTAAATGATCTATTCTTGAATTAAACAGCATAGAGCCGGTGAAATCAGACTCCCTGTAGAACAATAATAAAAAAGAATAAGTGAAAGATTATTCAATTTCAAGGGAAAAGAAGCGGTCATGCCCGCTCCAATCACGATCCAAACGCTGTCTTTTCCAAGGTGTTTTAGCAAAGAGCTGTTTTAAAGCATCTCCTTGACCAGTTCCTATCTCAAACCAGACCTTTGCAGAGGACTTGAGATAAAAGGGCAACTGCTCTGCTAGCAGTTCATAATATTCGGTTCCGCGCTTACCTCCCACTAAAGCTAAACGCGGCTCAAACTCTTTCACCTCACGGTCGAGCTGCTGATATTCAGCCTCGGTCACATAGGGTGGATTGCTTACAACGAAGTCTGCCTGCTGTCCTTGAAAAGGCGCGAGCAGATCTCCCTGACGAAACTCAATTTCAACTTCATTTAAACGTGCATTTTTCTTGGCAATTTCAATTGCTTGCTCGGAGAGATCGGATGCGACGACGTGCAGATCGGGAAGTTGTCGCTTAATGGCAATTGCTAAACAGCCCGATCCCGTACAGAGATCCCAAAGCGTTTTATCTTCTACAGGCTCTTGTTTAAGCTCTTTGACAATACGATCGACAAGCAGCTCGGTCTCAGGCCTTGGAATCAATACCGCTGAGGTGACATGCAGTTGGCATCCGAAAAACTCAACAG
>CAZZJE010000387.1:0-2388 GCA_964654295.1 uncultured bacterium
AGATGTCCCCTCTCCGTTTCTACTAATGGATTGATTTCAAGCAGAAGCGCATCGCTCTCCAAAAAGGCTTTGACAAGGTTGCTGACAAGCTGCTGTCCCTCTTTTGCCAGCTCATTTTGCCAGCCCATAAATTTGCTGATCTGCAAAAGCTGATAGTGACGTAGTTTTCCATAGAACGGAATGGGAACTTTAAGGATTTTTTCAGGATGTTTTTCAGCAGTCTCTTCGATTTCAACCCCTCCTTCAGGAGAGGCGATAATCACAGCTTGAGCTGCTTTGCGGTCAATCACAATTCCAAGGTAATATTCTTTCTTGATAGGCATAAGCGGCGAAAGAATCAGCTGCTTAGCAACCACCCCTTGAGGACCTGTCTGGTTATTGACCAGCTTCATACCGAACATCTGTTCACCCAATTTTAACAGCTCTTCTCGGCTGCGACCAATTTTAACGCCGCCTGCCTTGCCTCTACCTCCAGCATGCACCTGGATTTTTAACACTCCTTCATGTAAGCCCATGCGTTCAATCGCTGAATTGAGCTCCTGCCAATTGGAGGCAACAGCAAAATCGGGAGAGGGAATCCCATAACGCCTAAGTAAAGTTTTAGCTTGAAATTCGTGAATATTCATCGCGGCTCCTTTCGTCACAATTGCCGAATACCCTCTTATCTGCTAGAGTTTATTTTCCATCAAGTTTTAAAGCCTATCGAGGAACATGATCTGGGGCACACTTAAAAGCGGTTATCAACGCGTCCAACAAGCTCTTGCAAAAAGTGGTTCGCTGCTCGGAAATCGGCTGCGCGCGCTCTTCGGAAGAAAAATCGATGAAAATACGATTGAAGAGTTAGAGCGACTGTTCTACGAAGCTGACTTGGGCACAAAGACAACACAAGAATTAATCGAGCATGTGCAGCAGCTCTATCGACAAAATCCTGAGATCTCCTGGGAAAATATTTTAGAAGAGATCAGAAAAACATTGGTTAGCCGCTTGCAAGCAGTTCCTAAAGTTACCCATGCAGCTGCTCCTCCTCATGTCATTTTGGTTGTCGGCGTCAATGGAAACGGAAAAACAACGACGATAGCCAAGCTGGCACGTCGCTTTAAGCAGGAGGGACAACGTGTCTTAGTTGCTGCGGCTGATACCTTCCGTGCAGCTGCAATCGACCAGCTTGAGGAGTGGAGCCGTCGCTTAGAGATCGACCTTGTTAAAGGAGCACCCAAAAGTGATCCAGCAGCTGTTGCTTTCGATGCCGTCTCCGCTGCCAAAGCGCGCCAAATAGACCTTGCGTTAATCGATACAGCAGGACGTTTACAGACTAAAATTCCTCTTATGCAAGAGCTTGAAAAAATTAGACGCTCCTGTGCAAAAGCTTGTCCGGGAGCTCCTCATGAAACACTCCTTGTTCTCGATGCCAATAGTGGTCAAAACGCCATTGATCAAGCCAAAACCTTCTCTCGCTACACTCCCTTAACCGGCCTTGTGCTAACTAAGCTGGATGGTCGAGCCAAAGGCGGCTCCGTGATTTCTATTCAACGAGAGCTAAATTTGCCAGTTTTATTTATAGGAGTAGGGGAGGGAGCGGAAGATTTGCAACCTTTTGATGCTGAATCTTTTGTAACCGCATTGCTTCAGTAGCCGTCAAAAGATTTATTGACACGGTTGTAGGTAAATGTTACCTATGAGATGGGGTTCTAAACCTTCAAGTGGGGGTAATATGAATAAGCTTCATCAGATTTTAACGACAGCCGGCATCGCGGTGGCAGTTTTCTTGACTGCTAATTCAGGCGCGAACCAACTTTCAGCTAATGATTCCATCTCTAACGGAGAGACAGCTCTAGCTAATCATGAGAGTGGAAATCAATCAGGTAATTTGAACATCGATCAACTACTCGCTCGCCGTGATGGCGGTGGCGGCGGCGGCGGCGGCGGACGCCATGGTGGTGGTGGCGGTGGCGGTGGTGGTGCCCATTTCCACGGCGGCGGCGGTGGTGGCAACGTCAACCGAGCCTACGAACGCGGTTATAATCGCGGTTATACACGCGGCTACCGACATGGTGATCGATGGGATAACGATTGGCATGGTGACCGATGGAATAATTGGGGCTGGGGAGTAGGCTGGGGATACCCATATTATTACAATAGCTACTACGGCTATCCAGGCTATTATGATACCTACTATTATGACACGACTCCAGATACAACCATCTATTACTATAGCGATTAATTTCGGTTAATCTTTGTAGTTTCCAGCGCAGCGCAGACTTTATGTCTGCGCTTTTTTTTTATAATCGTTCAGGTGAGCGTTCAGTCGGTAGTAAAAAAATATATTGCACGAGTCATTCTAAGGTTTTGAATGCTCCCTAGTTGCTTAATCAATAAGCAATACTTTCG
>CAZZJE010000388.1:0-2386 GCA_964654295.1 uncultured bacterium
AAGAAATTGTGTTGGAAGCTGTCAGGCAGTATGGAGGGGCGCTTTATTTTGCTTCACATGAGCTAAAAGACGATCCAGATCTTGTTTTAGAGGCAAAAAAGCAAAGTAAAACAAACATCTATATACAACCAATTTTTTAAATTAATATATAAAATAGGCGATTCCATAATCGCTTAATAAACTCCTTTATCCATTAAATAATTAAAAAATTAATTAGAAATAATTCAGAACGATTCATACAACATATTTTTTGTTTTAGACAGAACGCTTACATTAATATTTTCAATTTTTGTTTTATTTACATAAATTTAACAGAAGAAAAACAGCTCTTAAAAATTAAATAGACTTTAAAATCAACCTCAAATATTTTTAATTTTTAGATTAATCTATTTTGAGGGATTTGTGGTTATTTCAACTGTTTCTAACAAACCTTGTTTTGAAAATAAGGATAGACAAGCAATACGGGGCCTCATCTTTGATAAACTCAAGAAAATTTCATTAACTGAAGACTTGACTCTCGTTAACTCTGCTTTAAGGGCATTAATTAATCATCAAACTCCTGATTCCAACCTCTCGCCTACACTTTCATCAAGAATCCAAATGATTCAAGAGATTATTGACGATCCTTCTATGTGGGGAATTCCGGCTCATAAATATAAAGCTTTTCATCAAATTATCTTTGATTGTCTCAACGAAGAAATTATATATTTTATAGAGAAACAAAAGCAGTTAATACAAATGACCCAAGAATTTGAAAAGCAGATGTTTTCAAAAATAGAGAAGGAGTTAATTTGGCTCGCTCCTGAAAAGTTGGGTCGAGTTGGAGAGGCTATTAAAAATGAGGCGTTAAAACAGGCACGTTTGGAGCTTTCAAAAGAGCAAAGAATTGACGAGGAGAAAGGCTTAACCTCTAACAAAGATTTGGAAAATAAGAAAAAAGAGCTAGGCAGCCGTATTCCTTCAACAGAAAAATTTCATGAGAGCGTAAGACGGCAGCTTGAAGAGGGACGAATTGGAGCTAGATGGACGATGGAATCTCTTTTTGGGCATGAGTCTGTGGTGACACACTATTTGGTACAAGACCAGATTCTTTGCAAAGAAGATTATTTAAATTTAACGGTATATGAATTCGTTCAATTTGGTTCAGATTGGCTAAAACCTATTTACAGTCGATTTAAAGAACCACCTAAAGAGCCCTTTACAACTCAAAAAATTAAATACATCGTTTATTCTGAACCTAAATTTCAAAGACTTAAGAAAATTCAGCATTTTAAAGGAAAATTAGAAGAGTTAGCGGAGCTGTTAAAAGGATATGAAGGCGATAGGGATGTGATTTTAGAAGCGATTAAACGGGATGGAAAGATTCTAAAGTATGCTCATGAGAAATTTAGAGAAGATAGAGAAATCGTTTTAGAGGCTGTTAAAACGGATGGAAGTGCTCTCAAATATGTGCATGAAAAATTTAGAGAAGATAGAGAAGTTGTTTTAGCGGCTGTTAAATCTGAAGGAATTGCTCTCAAATATGCGCATAAGAAATTTAGAGAAGATAGAGAAGTTGTTTTAGAAGCAATTATACAGGATGAAATAGCGCTTCAATATGCATCTGATGAGCTTAAAGATGATAGAGAGCTGATTTTAAAGGTGATCGATCAAAAAGGACTTATTCTCGAGTTTGTTTCAGATAGACTTAAAAATGATAGAGAACTTGTTATTAGAGCCGTAAACCAAGATGGGTGGGCTCTTGAATTTGCTTCCGACGAGCTTAAAAATGATAGAACAGTTGTTTTAACAGCAGTAAGGCACCATGGATGGGCTCTTCAATACGCCTCAAACACACTAAGAAGCGATAAAAAAATTGTTTCAGCAGCTGTAGAACAAGATGGATCAGCCCTTGAGTTTGCTTCAAAAAAATTGAGACAGAACAGAAAAATTGTTTTAAAAGCGATAAAACAAAAGGGAGAAGCCTTAGAGTTTGCTTCCAAAATGTTACGAAACGATCTTGAGCTTGTTTTGATAGCATTAGAGCAAAATGGACTGGCTTATAGATATCTTTCTAAAAATTTCAAAAGTGATAGAAACATTATTTTGAAAGCCTTGCAGCAAAATGGATTTGCTCTTGGACTGCTAAAAAAAGACCTAAGAAATGATAGAGAGCTTGTTTTAGAAGCCGTAAGGCAAAATGGCGAAGCTCTTAAATATGCCTCGGATGCATTGAAAAAAGATAGAGAGCTTGTTTTAGAAGCTATAAGGCAAAATGGACGAGCTTACGAATATGTAGATGAAGAGTTAAAACTAGATAATGATGTTTTAATAGCTCTAGAGCTGTATAGTTTTGCAGGTTAAAACCTGCAAAAACAAGCGCAGGCTAAAGAGGTAATTGCAAAAT
>CAZZJE010000389.1:0-2383 GCA_964654295.1 uncultured bacterium
CTCTTGGAAGCGATCGTTCCTTACGACAAAGTCTGTTTCAGCATTGATTTCGACGATAGCAATTATATCGCCTTTTTCAACGACTGCAATGACTCCCTCTTTAGCAACACGCTCCTCTTTTTTTGCTGCAGCGCTGATACCGGCACGGCGCAAGTTAGCTAGGGCAACTTCGATGTCGCCTTGTGCTTCTACTAGAGCCTCTTTGCATTTACCTACGCTGATGCCTGTGCGATCGCGCAACTCTTTAATTAAACTAGGATTAACGGCTGTCATCTATTTCTCCTCGCTGTCGGAATCTTCAGTGCCATAGCGTTCAGCATCCGACTGCCGCTGAGCAGCTACCATCGCTTCTGTCAGCTCTTCCTCTTCGCCTTCGCCCTCTTTATGATCGCTAAAGCGGAGCTCATTTTTCTTATCGATGATGGCTTGGCCGATCGTCTCTAAGATTAATTTGATGCTCTTAAGAGCGTCATCGTTACAAGGAATGACATAGTCAATAGGATCTGGATCGCAGTTTGTGTCGACAAGAGCCATAACTGGGATACCGAGCTTTTTCGCTTCTGCGACAGCAAGGTGCTCCTTGGATGGATCGACGACGATGACAAGTCCTGGAATTTTACGCATTGAGCGAACGCCAGAGAGGTTGCGATCGAGTTTAATTTGATCTTTAGTAAGGAGTGTCAGCTCTTTCTTTGTTAAACCATCGCCGCCGGTGCTGATGCGTTTTTCAATGCGCTCGAGTTTTTTGATCGATTGACGGATGGTTGACAAGTTAGTGAGCATGCCTCCGAGCCAGCGTTCACAAACATAATATTCGCCGCACTGCTCTGCTAGTTCACGAACGACGCCTTTAGCTTGCTTCTTTGTTCCAACGAACAAGATGGAGCGGTGCTGACTGACGATCTCTTGAACGACTGAAACAGCTTTGCGAATCTGATGCAGCGTTTTTGCTAGGTCGATAATATAGAGTCCATTGCGCTCTTCAAAGATGTAACGTTGCATCTTTGGATTCCAGCGGCGCTTTTGGTGACCAAAATGGGCACCGGCCTCTAATAATTCTTTAATACTAATCTGAGGTTGTTGTTGCTGAGTAGCCAAGCCTTGTCCCTTATGTTGACGACGGCATTTTGCCTCAAGTTTGTGAATGAATCACAGCTATGACAAAATTTCGGTCTTGGTGTTTAAAAAATGATGTGCTGTTGTGAAACCGGCAGCAGAAATTAGGGAAAGAGGAGGGAGAAGCGATCTTATGTCAAATTATGAGCGATAAGGATGGCTGTTAAACCAACTTTGAATCCCTTACCAACTGCTGTGGACGACAGAATGTGCACTTAACTTCTGTCATAGCGCCTGATCAGAATCGAACTGACACTCGTAGCTTGGAAGGCTACTGTTCTACCATTGAACTACAGGCGCATAAACTAATGCACAAATTCTCGCTTTTTGGCATTTTTTATGCAACCGCTTTCTGCATTTAGTAATAGAGCGCTCCAAACTTATGTCTCGGGAGATTTAAACATAATGCCTTTGAATACACAGGCTCAACTTATTGAGCAGCTATTAACAGCAAGGTTTGCTGCTGGTGAAGCTTTAGTAATGGATGATGATCACTCTCTTTTTCAAGTAGATGAAAACCAGGTCATCGCCTCGATGGGATTAAGCCATCCCTTTGCAAACTGGGTATGGCAGTCGGATCAGAAGGAGCCGAACGCGCAGCAAGTCGATCGTACAATCAAATTGTTTAAAGAGCGTCAGTTGCCCTTTATATGGTGGGGGAAGTATCCCATTTTAGAGCAGAAGGGGCTTATTTTTGCTGGAACTCTGCAAGGAATTGCTGTTGCATTAGATCCATTTGATGGCTCTGCCTCTTTTATTCCTCCCGGACTGTTTATTCATGAAGCAGCTTTGCCTGAGGAGCTGGAGACCTTTGCAGCTCTCTGCTGCAAAACGAATGAGATTGCTTCGGATCAGGTGCCAAGAGCTGCTAAACTGTTTGAATCGGGTCGCAAGCGAGGGAGCTGCAGCCATTTTATTGGGTATATGGAGGGAGTACCTGTTGCTTGCCTGACTTTGGTGCATGCTCGTGGTGTTGCCGGTTTATGGAATGGGGGAACACTAGAGGCCTATCGCCAGCAAGGGATTGGTCAGGCGATGGTGGCGCATGCAATGCAGGTGGCCAAGGAAAAAGGCTTTTCTCACGCTTTTGCTTTTTTAGCTCCAGCCGGGTTAGCTCAAGGAATTTGCAATCGCTTAGGGTTTCAGCCTCTGCAGTCGGTGGATGTTTGTGTGTATGCCTAAGAGCTTTTAATTAAGTACAGTTGAGACTGATTTTGGAGTGCGGCGACTTGTCGCCGCTTTGTTGCTCGCTTCGACTTGTCGAAGC
>CAZZJE010000390.1:0-2373 GCA_964654295.1 uncultured bacterium
GCGAGGTTTCCTCCCAGACCTAAAGGACTGGGTTTCCACCTCGTCAATTGGATGATTAGCTTAGGCCAACACTACTCAAAAGAGGTATTTAAATAATAGTTTTGAATCTCCTGATCACTATCAAATTTTGGGTGTCCAGCAACTCTTCCTTTAACATGTGTATTATAGATGTCTAAAGTAAGTTTAACTAGGCGAATATTTTTTTTGTCTTGAGTGGTTACTTCAATTACATCGGGCTCTTGTCCCTCTTCGGAGTTTGTAACCAATGTAGCAAGACGTGCTGAAAATCCTCGACTTGTATCTTCCCAAGTAATCTTTTCTTTAGTCAAATTTGGACGAATAGCAATAGGATTCACGGTGCAATCTTTTGAATTAGCATAATAAACACTACTAATTAGTCGGGGTTGAGTGGAGTCGACCCTCATAGTGCCTCCTTAAAATTCAATTCCACATCTCTTTTTTTAAGTAATCTTGAGACGCGCTCTTATCAGAAAGATGGACAAATTCATCTATTAGATAATCTGTCCCTGTTAAATACTGTTTATTATCCCTAACTTCTATAAGCCCCTCTCTAGTCATCATTCCAATCAAATGATTCCTTGTTTCTTTACTGGTACAATTTATTCCACAGATATAAGAAGGCGGAATATAATTTCGAAACATCACTTCATTATCTGAAGCCATTTGTGTTATTCTTCCCCTAGAGTCTTTGGCAAAATTATCTCCCGCAAAGTCAACGATGGAGTCCCTTTGCATATACCAAGCATAATTTGAATTAACAGGGTTTTTTTCTCCATATCTATCTTCACGATAGCCGTAAACAGTGCCGACATTGGCTGTTTCAAGTTTAAACAAAATTTGCCAAGCGCCAGCAAAATCAATTTCGCTTATTTTATTTTTTATGTTCGAACTGTTAAAAAGACGGGCAAAAACACGATCTCCAGAGGCGCTTCGAAAATCCTGTTCAGGAGAGGTTCCCTTTACTATCGAACCGGCTTCAAATCGATCTTGTGTCGATAAGCTTCCATATTTTAATGCGGAAACTACAGCCTCTGCATTTCTAACTCCCCTCATAAAGCCATAGGCTCCCTTTTCTCGCATTTGATCACTAATATCCATAAGCGCCCAACTTTTTTTGCCTGCATAAGTCTCTACTTCCTGGCAAAGATGAGGGTTGGCTTCATATCTTTCAAAAATGGGTTGCATATGTGGGTATTTTTCAATGATCAAACTCCTTAACTCATCCGTTGATAGGCTATAGAACTGTTGAGAACGTTCCATAGCGTTAGCCCCTTTAGGTTCGTATGTTCTAAAAATGTGAGCCAGCTTAATTTTTTCTAAATCTTCAGGAGATTGAGGCTGTAAAATAGGCCCCATTCCCAATGCCATAAGCATACTTTGAGCCCGGCTGGCAGCTTCTCCTGGTGGCAAATTGGGGTCCACTAATACTCTGACATCGTGATACATTTCCCAATAATTGGGAGAGTTCCCGATGAGTATAGCTCCTACTCCTGGAAACTCTACTTTTATTGCCTTAGCACTTAATCTTTGATCTCCTTCCCCTGGCTGATAACCCTCTTCACTGGTAAATTGGTTTGGAGATTTTGCCGATTTTCCCTCAAATACGTCATCCACTTCACTAACGGCAACAACCCCTTTTAATTGAGGCGGAAGATATTCCATAAAAGTAGAAAAATTATCTTGGATTAATAACAGGTTCTGCTGAAGCTGCACTCTTGCCGGCTCGGTTAGCCTGAACTTTAATTGATGCTGCTCTTGGCCGTCAATCACACGGCGCTGAATCTTCACCTGTCCGTTTTTTAAAGATCCATCGCCCAAATGGCTAATGTGCGCTCCAAACTCTGGCATCCGCTGTTTAGCCGTATTCTCTGCAACAAATTGATCTAAGTGATAGAGAGGAGAGGAAGGCGAAATATGCACATGAGCCGCCGCAATTGCTCGCATTGCAATAGCCTCTGTCGCCTGCTGATTGACCATATATCCCTTCGCGGCGATTTCGCTAAGCGCATAAAAAGCGGCTATCTTTTCAGAAGTGACGAGATTGAGATTAGAAATTTCCTCTTTAAGTTGAAGCGTCGCTTGCATAGCCAATTCGGGAGGAAGAGAAGTGCCTTGCCGGCTTAATTTGAGCAATTCAAGTGGTTGATTTTTATACAATTCAATTTGGTCTTGGCTCAATTCTTTTATAGGCCAATTTCCTTGTTGTGGGGGAAAACGGATGGCTGGCGTAGGTTTAATAAAGTTAGGTTGAATGATACTTTTTGGAACTTCGGGGAGATTGAGTCGCTTTTTTAAAACCTAATTTCCCTGAAAATTATACATAGGTTTTTGGATCAATGCCAAATACCTCAA
>CAZZJE010000391.1:0-2369 GCA_964654295.1 uncultured bacterium
TTTACGAAGAGATAAATTTTTTCCCTAGGAAAAAATGCTCAGCGGGAATTGTTGATTGTACCATACTTTTTAATAATAAGTAATTTTTTTAAAAAAAACACAAGCAATTGCATCAATTTTCAGTTTTGTTAACAGAAAATTTCATGCCAAACCGAAAAAATTCGACATCTTTTTTTGTTTAGTCAATTGAATCATTTATGCTAGTATGAGAGTGTTTTAAAACGTTCTGTCTTTTCTAAGCGCTAACATCCTCTAAAAATTAAGCTGTAAAGCGCACTCCTTTTTACAACCCTCATTGAGAAAAAAAGATGAACGAATCGATCATTAAATCTGGTTTCCGTGCTTTTATTGTGACCCTGTGCAAGTGGTTCGGTTTTTTTTGTGGCCTAATACTCTTGATCTTACTGATCGATAGCTTATCGGGAAGTTCCAACGAGCTTAAGATCGATAATGACTATAAAGTTGAAATTCTTCCCAATGCACAAGGTATTCGAAAAGAGCTAGATAGCGATGTTCCCGTCATTTTAAAACTAGAAATCGTGGGTGAAATAGGCAAGTCAGAATTGACTGCCCAAACAATCCGTCAGCAGCTAGTGGAGTCGCGAGAAAAGGCCTTAAAAAATGATCGTGTCAAAGCTCTCTTAGTTCATTTAAATACACCGGGAGGATCGGGATTTGATGCCGATGGCATTTACCGCGCCATAAAAGCCTATAAAAAAGAGCATCAGGTTCCCGTCTACGGCTATGTAGATGGCTTATGTGCTTCAGGTGGAATGTATGTAGCAGCAGCTTGTGACAAGGTTTACTCGAGCGATAGCAGCTTAATTGGAAACATCGGTGTCATCACCGCGCCCTTCTTTAACGTCTCGCGCACAATGGAGACTTATGGCGTGAAGGGTTTGACGATTTATGCGGGGAAAGATAAAGATGAGTTAGATCCTTTCCGTCCCTGGAAAGAGCATGAGGCCAATAACATTCAGCAGGTCATCGATTTCTTTTATCAACATTTTGTCAATATCGTCGTCGATAATCGCCCTAAAATCAATAAAGAGAAGCTGATTCAAGAGTATGGAGCAAAGATCTTTTCAGCTCCCGAAGCCTATGAAATAGGAATGGTTGACAGCTGGCAAAGTTCCGAAGCAGAAGTGCTCACTCTGTTAGCTGAAGCGATCGGCGCTAAAGATAGCGAATATCAAGTGGTCCGCTTTAAAGATAAAAATGTGCTTAAATCTCTATTCTCCAGCGAATCGCCTCTTTTATCCGGCCTCTGCAAGCTACGGCTTGTATGGCCTGGAGAGCGGGACGTTGAGATGGCTCAGCAGCCCTATCTTCTATACCAACCGCAGCCTTAATTAAAGGAGAAGGGACTCTTTTCATGCAGCGCCTATTTGTGATTGATGCCTCAGGCTACCTATACAGCTCCTATTTTGCTATCCTAGGGATGAACAATGACCAGGGAGAGTCGACTAATGCTCTCTATGGTTTCATTCGCTCTCTAATCAAGCTTCAGAGAGAATTTCCTAGTCACTATTTCGTCGCTGTCTTCGATGGTCCTAAAGGAATCGCTAAGCGCGTTGCCCTCTACCCCGACTATAAAGCTCATCGCCGCGAAACTCCGGTCGACCTACAGGTGCAGAGGAAATGGGCGATTGAATTTTGCGAGACGGTAGGCATGCCACATCTCGTTTTAGAAGGGGTTGAAGCGGATGATGCCATTGGAAGCATCGCCAAATGGGCCATCCCCCATTTTGAAGAGATCTACCTCTGTACAAGCGATAAAGACCTTTGCCAGTGCGTCAACGACCAGGTGAAACTATTAAAAATTCATCGAGATAAGCGCAAAGACAAAGTCGAAATCTGGGGAAGGCAAGAGGTAGAAGCAGCTATGGGAGTTCCTCCTGAAAAGATTGTCGACCTCCTCGCTATGGTTGGAGATACCTCCGATAACGTTCCTGGTTTAACAGGCTTTGGACAGAAAACAGCGGCGACTCTTCTGCAAGAGTTTGGCAGCTTAGACACGATTTTAGCAGCTCCAGAGAAGGTAGGTGGAAAGAAACGTCAGGAGACACTGGTTCAAGAGCGAGAGCTTGCCCTTTTAAGCCGCAACCTTGTCCGTATCGAAACAGATGTGCCTATCCCGACAGAAATTAGCTTTTATCAGGTGCAGTCGCCCAAATTAGCAGAGCTAAAAAGCTTTTATCAGCGCATGAAATTTAACTCTCTCCTGAGAGAGTTAGAAGAGGAGCCGCTTTCGAATGAAGAAGCAGCGAGAGATCAAGAACTCTCTCTCTCCTATACGCTTGTCGATGATGAAGAGAGCTTGCATCGACTCCTACAAGAGGTTTCTAAGCAGCCAACCGTCTGCTTTG
>CAZZJE010000392.1:0-2326 GCA_964654295.1 uncultured bacterium
CCATTAGGTAGCCCTTATTTATCGTCTTGTTCATAAATCTCAATCAAAAATTATCTTTAATCCCATCACTCTCCATCCTATTAACAATCTGTTTATTCTTTATCGCGTGAGAGATAGCTTGATTGAGTTTTTCAGCTAGCTGATCATTGCCTTTCTTCATCATAATACTGTAACCGGCATCCCCTGGAACGGCTATTTTGTCGCCTACTATGCGTAATTGCCCACTGTTAAAGGCCACCCAGTAGGCTGCTGCTCTACTATCCAATAGAATCAGATCTAGCTGCTGATTGCTGATGGCGGTGATAAGTTGCTCAACCGTGTTATAGGTGATCCAGTTAACTTGAGGAAAATGAGCATACCCATCCGTAAAAGCGATACTGTCTTTTAAGACACCCACATTGCGATACTTTAAATTTTCAGGTGTTGGGTTCAACGCAGCTTTTGCATTTGCTATAAAACGCAGGGTACTTTGCAAATAAGGTTGGGTAAATGTATATAAATTTTTTCGCTCCGGTGTACTAGAAATAGCACCCATAACCGCATCCATTTGGTTATTGTTTAATTTCGCCAACAGCTCGTCCAGGGGAGCTTGTACGTAAGTACACTTTACTTTTAATTGTTTACAAAGTGCTTGCACAATTTGCACATCTAATCCGCCAAGATGCCCTGATGGGCCTGACAATACATAAGGTGGATAGAAACTTACAAACCCAAACTTGAGGGTAGTGTCTGCCTCCACGCCAAAACAAGCAAAAGCCATAAGCAATGAAAGGACAAAAATACACAATTTTTTCATGGCCATTCCAGGGTAAGGAAAATTATTGTTAAGGGGTTTTAGTATAGGAGGAGTCAAATAAAAAAATAGAGGATATGGGATAGTGTCCTTGTAGGAAAATGTCCATATTAAGCATAAATCTCCAAGTACCAAGGGTTATAGCACTCTCTATAAAAAATTTAATGGAAGCATCCACAAATCAAACGAATGAAACAAAGCAATAAAACGGCTTTGGATAGAGTTTTAAATTCGCTGATTGTTTATGATTTTTAGATTGTGATCCATCATGCATCAAAAAGAGGACCCAAAAAGGCTTCATTTTTAGCTTATTTCTAAGCAACTTAATGTAAAATAAATAAAGTGCATCATTTTGATGCATCAAAAATAAAAAATGCAATTTGAATGGCAACGCTATTTTTTGCAATAAGTCGTTGTTAGCATTGAGTTATTATCATGCAATTTGCAATTGCGACAGGTGTGGGCTTGGGCTTGCGACACGAGGTCGCCTAAGAGATTGTCTTAAAACAAAGGAGTGAAATTAATTTCTGGAAAATAAAATTTATTTTTTTGAAGTTTAAAAGAAGGTTCTTCTTTCTTTTACGGTTGAAGCGATATTTTTCCGATGGAGAAATATACCATCGCTTCAACTGAAAATCACCCTTTAATTTGAGACTCGATGTTCCGTCATCGATACCCTACTTGAGCGTGCGTAACTAGCAATGGTTGGGTGCGAAGCCTCAAGGATAACGTGGAGCCTATAGCGCAAGCTAAAAGATGAATCTGTGAGGAGTCATCAATACTGCAAGCCTTAATGCAGTTAGGCACTTGGGTGGGATGGTATGGTTAATGTTATGCGAATCGCTGTAAAAGCATCGTGACTGTCAACAAGCCAAAGGGGCTGATAGGCTTGAACCAAAAGGTATGTGGCCTGGTATTAATATATGTCACTTGTTAATACACGGACGATGAGCCACCGGTGCAAAGGCGGAACCTAACCCATCTATCTCTCTAGGGGGAACGTGGTAAGCCTGTTGTTCTCTCTGCTTGGCAGAGAAAGCGAGCCGCAAGGTAAGCCGATGGGGTAGCAGGTATGAGATGCTGGAGAAAGCAAAGGCCGTACTGTAATGGTACGGATAGGGGTTTTATACCCCAACCTGAAAGGGTGCCTACTTCCGGCAGGTGTTTTATCGCGAGAAAATAGGGAGAATCGTTGAAAGTGAGGAAAAGCAAATGACGGCAAGAGTCCATCTGGCTGGTGCATCTTCATCCGATACAGATTTCTGGAACGCTATTCATTGGTGGAAAATGGAATCCTCGGTGCATCGACTCCAAATGCGTATCGCGAAGGCAGTTCAGGACTGCTGGGTTAGTCATAGCTAGCTTTAAAAATGCTTGAGCGTAGTACGTGGAAACTAGTAAGCTGCGTTCTTAGGAGAGGGAGTGGCAGTGATGTCACTCTCTTATCCGATCTGCGACACGAGGTCGCCTAAGAGATTGTCTTAAAACAAAGGAGTGGAATTAATTTCTAGAAAATAAAATTTATTTTTTTGA
>CAZZJE010000393.1:0-1511 GCA_964654295.1 uncultured bacterium
GACCCAATCTTGTTTAGTTGAAATACTGATTGCTACATTGGAATCAACAATTGGGCCTCTTAAATTCGCGATAAAGTCTGCTAAGAGTACTCTGCCATTATTCGTAAGTGCTGATGAAATATTCCTAAATAAATTTTCTTTGTCATGAATATGACAAGACACTTCAATCCCAATAATAAGATCATAATAAGTAGGATATTTATCTTTAGTACTGTCTCTACAAAAGATAGTTACTCGAGAATTTAATTTTTTTTGACTGATTCTTTTATTCCCTAACTCAGCCTGGGCTGGGGTAATGGTAAAACCATGTGTGTGAATATGAGGGTAAAGCTCAGCAATTTGAATAACATCTGTTCCATAACCACAACCAAAATCAAGAACAGTCTGAATTTTATTAAAATTTTCTTTACAAAACAGCACTTGTCGCATTTCAATTTGCTTAGTCTGTATTAATTGCACTTCCTCAGGGTATTGTTTAGGATTGATAAACACGCGCGTCATGGAAAATCCACGAATTTTTTCAGAAAAAGGGCAAAAAGTTAGATAGTCTTCCTGGAAATCATTACTCGCCTCTTTAGCCATTAATGTATAAAGCTGGGACACCTCATCTCCAGATTCTTGAGGAGCAGAATTAATATCTGACCCATGGCTATTTCTAGGCTTGATCCAGCATCTTCTTCGAGCAAAGGGATACGTGGGTAAAGAAATTCTCTTTACCTTATTATTTCCCTGTAGTTTCTCCCATAAAATGGGTTCACCCTTTATCCAAAGCGTAGCAAGTGTTTTTAACTCTCTCTTTTCTAAAGCTGCTTTTTTTATAGCTACATCTTTAAGCTCATCAATTTTGGATCCTCTAACACTTCCTCTAAAAATTGTATCTTTTTGAAAAATAGCAGATAATGAACCCATGGATTTTAACTTTTGTATTAAATCAGATACTGAAAAAACAATTATTGCCAAGCGCTCTGCCATAGCTTCTCGTCCAACTTGCAAGGTATAAGCAAGGTTAGCTAAAGAAATATTTTTTTGAGCCTCTATAAACTCAATCATTTGCTGAATAGCAGCATATAGCCGATCCTCCTCTTTAGCAGAAATTACGATAAGATGGCCTTGGGAGTCTTCAAAAAAAGAAGGCTCAACCGTAAGTGATTCATTCCTTTCATAAGATTCAATTACTACATGGGCATTTGTACCACTAATCCCCGTACTGCTAATCGCTCCTACTTTTGCCTGGTTTTCTTTTGTCACCCAAGGTTGATTTTTGGGATTGATGGTGAACGGTGATTCTTTAAAATTGATAAATTCATTATTACTTTCATAGTTACATGTAGCAGGAATAACTTGATTTTTCATCGCTAATAACATTGCTATTAAATTTACTACACCAGAAGCTGCAAAAGTATGTCCCATAAGTGGCTTAATAGATCCAAGCGTGCAAGATTGTTTTTTTGTGGAATACTGACTAAAAGCAGTTGAAAAAGCTTGAAACTCAACCGGATCTCCTAGCTTGG
>CAZZJE010000393.1:1521-2323 GCA_964654295.1 uncultured bacterium
CTATGCGCCATAATATACTGAATATTCTTAGGATTGATATTATATTTTTCATAAGTATTCTTTATCAATTCAGCTTGGCTTAAAAAATCAGGTGCAGTTATACCATTCGTCTTACCTCCATAATTGACGCCACTGGCAGTAATACAACCATAAATTTGATCTTTATCTAAAATAGCTTTAGACAAAGGTTTTAGCAAAACCGCAGCCACCGCTTCACCGGGAACTAATCCATTCGCTCGCTGATCAAAAACATAACACTCTCCACTAGGCGATAACATTTCAGCTTGGTTCAATTTAATATAACCTCTAGCCGACATTAGCAAATGAATGCCGCCTACTAAGGCCATTTCGCAATCACCTTGACGTAGTGCAAGACAAGCTTGATGCACAGCTACTAACCCCGAAGAACAAGCCGAAGTCAGAGCTAAATTGGGGCCCTTTAAATCCAAAATATAGGCGATACGAGCTGCTATAGTCGCATTTTGATTGCTATTGATATATCCTTGTTCACCTACCAATGTTTCATAATCGCCTTCCTCAACACCCACATAGACACCACAAGATTTCCCTAAAATTTTTTCTCCCATATACCCGGCATCTTCAAAAGCATGCCAAGCTTCTTCCAAGAATAACCGTTGTCTTGGGTCCATGCATTCTGCCTCATGTGGAGAAATACCAAAAAATAAAGGATCAAACTCATCAATACCCGCTATAAATCCTCCTCTATTCGATTTGTATTTCTCTATGTCCTGGTAATATTCTTGCCAAGACCAACGGTCTTCAGGAATTTCTGTAATACAAT
>CAZZJE010000394.1:0-2320 GCA_964654295.1 uncultured bacterium
TTCAGCTCTTAGCTGATTAACCGTCTCTTTTTTTCTATCGACTAGGCTAACGCTTACTGCACCAGGATCTCTTTGAGAAATGTTTTTCATTCTCTCATAGTCTCTTTCAGCGAAATTAAGTTGAGCTTCGAGACTCTCTACTTTGCCTTTCGCTTTTTGAAGAGCAATCTCATATTCTCTTGGATCTAGCTGAATTAAAGTCTCTCCTTGACCAGCTCTATATCCCACAAAGATATCGCGTATCATCACAGTTCCGTCTACTCGAAAAGAGAGATCAACTCGTTTGAAAGCGCGTAGCGTCCCCGGAAAAATAATCTGATTATCTGAAGAAGAAACTTCTTTCACCAACATCGTTTTTACAGGTCGTATAACCTCAGGAGTCTCTTTTTTTTCACAAGAAGAAAAGAAAAGTAAAAGAGTTAAAAACCAGAACTGTGCATGCATTTTTTGTTACTCCCTGAAATGGAGTTTTCAAAATAAATTTACCAATGACTTGTTTGCAATTAAAACCTTTGTTTGCTAACAGAGTGTTTAATGTTAGGTCAGATCGTCAAATATGCCGTTTAGAAGAAAGGGCGTTGCATGGAAAAAAAAAAAAAAAAAAAAGCGACCTTAAGTGCTAAAGAACTTGAGTTAATGCATGCCTACTGGCGAGCAGCTAACTATCTCTCAGTGGGACAGATTTACCTTTTAGATAACCCACTTTTAAAAGACCCTTTAGAACGAGAACATATCAAACCGAGATTGCTCGGCCATTGGGGAACTACTCCCGGATTAAATTTCATTTACGTCCATCTCAATCGTCTCATCAAGCAGCAAAATCTAGATATGATCTACATCGCCGGTCCAGGCCATGGTGGGCCAGGTCTTGTAGCAAACACCTATTTGGAAGGAACCTATAGCGAATACTATCCAAATATTGGTCAAGATGAAGAAGGGATGAAAAAGCTCTTCAAGCAATTTTCATTTCCTGGCGGCATCCCCAGTCACGTGGCACCAGAGACACCTGGTTCTATCCACGAAGGGGGCGAATTAGGTTATGCCGTTTCGCATGCTTATGGTGCCGCTTTCGACAATCCCGATCTGATTGTCGCATGCGTTGTTGGCGATGGCGAAGCTGAAACAGGGCCTTTAGCAGCGGCGTGGCATTCGAATAAGTTTCTTAATCCCATCCGCGATGGCGCCGTTCTGCCTATCCTTCATCTCAATGGCTATAAAATTGCCAATCCAACGGTTTTATCTAGAATCAGTCGAAAAGAGCTTGAGCAACTATTTTTAGGATACGGTTATAAGCCCTACTTTGTTGAGGGAGATGATCCTGAAATTATGCATCAGCTGATGGCTGCAACTTTGGAAAAAATCGTTGCAGAGATCAAAGCGATTCAGAAAGAGGCTCGAACCAAGAAAGAAGAATTTCGCCCGCAATGGCCGATGTTAATTCTAAGGTCGCCAAAAGGATGGACAGGCCCTAAAGAGGTCGATGGCCTCAAAACAGAAGACTTCTGGCGCTCTCACCAAGTCCCTTTTGCCAAAATGGACCGCGACCATATCAAACTGCTAGAGCAGTGGATGAAAAGTTATCGACCTGAAGAGCTCTTTGATAGCAATGGCAAATTGTTTCCAGCAATTGCAGCATTAGCTCCAAAAGGAATAAAACGAATGGGAGATAACCCTCATGCTAATGGAGGTTTGCTGCTCAAAGATCTCAAGATGCCAAGCTTTAGAGACTACGAAGTAGAGGTGTCACAGCCAGGACAACTCGTCGCCGAATCGACTCGCATCATGGGAACCTTCCTGCGCGATGTGATGAAACTAAACCTTGGCGCTGCAAATTTCCGAGTTTTTGGACCCGACGAAATTGCATCCAACCGATTAGGCAGTCTCTTTGAGGTGACAGACCGCACTTGGATGGAGCCTACTATTCCTGAAGATGATCATCTCTCTCCTGATGGACGTGTCATGGAGATTCTGAGTGAACACACGTGTCAGGGATGGTTAGAAGGCTATCTGCTCACAGGACGACATGGCCTCTTCACTTCTTACGAAGCGTTTATCCATCTAGTCGATTCGATGTTTAATCAGCATGCGAAATGGCTGAAGGTGACTCGCAAAGATATTCCTTGGCGCAGACCCATTGCCTCGCTCAATTACCTTTTGTCTTCTCACGTTTGGCGCCAAGATCATAATGGCTTTAGTCACCAAGATCCCGGATTTATAGATCATGTTGTGAATAAGAAAGCAGATATTATTCGTGTCTACTTTCCACCTGATGCCAACACCCTCCTATCGGTTACAGATCATTGCCTAAGAAGCCGTAACT
>CAZZJE010000395.1:0-2318 GCA_964654295.1 uncultured bacterium
GCTTCGACAAGTCGAAGCGAGCAACAAAGCGGCGACAAGTCGCCGCACTCCAAAAAGCAGTCTCAGGCGCTTATTTTGTATGCGCCTCTTCTCAACTTAACGCGCAGGAGTTAAGCTGCACACGTTAATTAAGATTCGTGACTAAAAAATCTATATAGACTATAAGATCGCCGCAACAAAACCTCTTTATAAGAATAAAAGTTAAATGAAATTTGCGCTAGTAGGAAGACGCTATCAGCAATGGCGAGCCTTAAGCAGCCATGAACCCAAGACATTTATTGAATTGAAGGAGCTGCTGCAGGAGAATCGCAATTTTAAAGCTCTACAGACATTAAATTATGGAGACCACGGTTTAGAACCTGTTGTAGAAGCGATTAAACATGCTTTAGAGAAGAATCAACGCATCGGGCTTTATGCCGACTACGATGTGGATGGGACGATGAGCTGCGTCTGCTGGATCTGGTTTTTACAAGCAATCGGATATTCCAATTTTGTCTATCATATTCCCTGCCGTTTTAAAGAGGGTTATGGACTCAATTTGCCTGCGATCGAGAGGTTGATCGACCAAGAAAAGATTGAGCTGTTAGTGACGATGGACACTGGCATTACAGCTAATCAAGAAGCCGCCTATTGCCGCTCGCGCGGTGTAGCTTTTATCTGTACAGACCATCATAAAATTCAGCCCGAAAAGATTCCTGACGGCCTGCTGCTCAACCCCAAATTTCATCCTGACCCCATCTATCAAGAGCTCTGTGGCTGTGGAATTACCTTTGTTTTATTACGCAAACTTAACCAGCATTTTAACGTTCCCAAAAGCTTATGGGAAGACCTGTTAGCCCTTACAGGAATGGCCACGATCTGTGATGTTGTTCCTTTAAATGGAGTCAACCATCGCCTTGCTAAACTTGGGGTCGACGCACTCTTAAGAAGCCAGCGTCCCATTTTAAAGCAGCTTTTGGCCGCTTGCCGCTCATCTGACGCTCTCAACGAGAGTGATGTAGCCTTTCGCTTAGGCCCGCGGATTAATGCTGTGGGACGTTTAACCCATGCAAAATATGTCATCGAAGCCTTTATCGATAACAATCCCGCAGGTTTAGTTGATGAGATGGAGAGGTGCAATCGAGAGCGACGAGACCTGCAAGAGCATATTTTAAAAGAGGCGAGGCAGCAGGCAAAGGCCGAGCAAGAGAATAGTTTTCTTTTTTTGGGAGGAGAGTGGCATGCTGGTGTGGTAGGGATTGCAGCAAGCAAGCTTGCAGAGGAGTATTGGCGTCCCGTCTGGCTTTTTCAGAGAGGTTCACAGATAGGTAAAGGATCGGCTCGTTCGATTATCGGATTTGATGTCACGGCTGCCATGTCCTCCTGCTCCCATCTCTTTTTAGCCTATGGGGGCCATAGCATGGCAGGAGGCTTCTCTTTTGCCGTAGAGAAAGAGGATTTAATTAAAGCTCATTTAGCACACTATGTCGAACAGTTTAAGAAGAGCCACCCCCACTGTTGGCAAAGCCAGCTACAATATGACTGCACACTCTCTCCCTCGCTCTGCAATCTGCAGCTCATCGATCTGCTAGACTCTTTACGACCATTTGGTCACGGTTTTGAACAACCCAAGTTTCGATTAAATGGTCAATTTAAACAGCTGCAGTTTTACCAAGACAAGCGCACAGGCAAACCGCGTCATAGCGCTCTCACTTTACAACTCTCTAATGGTCACTATCAAAAAATCCTCTTTTTCGACCTTCTTCTATCTCAGCCCCTTGATAATCAGCCAATTTCTGTCGTTGCCACAGCTAGTCGCAATCAATTTAATGGATCGACCAGCCTCTCTTGGAGCGGCCATGATCTAACGGTTTAACACTCTTTTCAAAATAAAATTCACTTAAAATTCCCTCTCAATTAACTTCTCGAGAAAAATACAAGCGTAGGAAAGTATGCAGTACGAGCTGATCATCAATGCGATCCTCTGTCTATTTCTGCTGGTTTATTTAACCTATACACTTGTCTATCCTGAAAAATTTTAAGGAAGAAACGAGCGATGATAGAGCCTTGGATAGCGTTGGGACTCTTCTTAACCTTACTGCTTTTGGTAACACCTCTCCTTGGACGATATATGGCTCGTCTCTTTGATGATGTCACCCCCTCCTCCATCCCGATCTTAAGCTCCTTAGAAAAAGCGGTCTACTCTCTTTGTGGAATCGATCCAAAAGAGGAGATGAATTGGAAGTGCTATTTAAAAGCGATGCTCTATTTCAATAGCTTTGGCCTGCTCTTCTTATTCATTTTGCAGCTAGCTCAAGGCTGGCTACCCCTTAACCCAC
>CAZZJE010000396.1:0-2300 GCA_964654295.1 uncultured bacterium
AAGTCTCTTCATTAAAAGAGATGCATCAATTTGCAAAAGAGGTAAATGCTCAAGGCAATCGCATCCAGATGCTTTGGATTAATGCCCACGGCTCTCGCAATTCTATAGATTTAGGAAAAGAGGACGTCCTGTTAGCAGACGATGCGGTTGAATTCGCTAAGATTGCAAACGAACTGCAACCTAAAGCTCCTATTGTCTTTTCGGCCTGCGAAACAGGCGCACCTGGTGGCTTAGCGGCCTCCTTAGCTTCTTCTGTTGGGGATCGGACAATCCATGCCTGTAAAGAGCCTTTCTCTGCTTCTAACATGAAAATCAGTTGCAAAAAGCAACTTAACATCTCCATTAAGCGTTTCCGTTGGGGTAATCCGAAAAAAAAGTGCGGACGAGTTGCCTGTACAATCGGAGAAATTGCACTCATGCTCTTGCCTCTATTTAAACTCAAACGCTATTTCCAAAAAGAGATAGCTGTTCAATATCCAGGCCCTCTGGCAGTGGCTACAGCTGCAGCCTAAAAGAGCTCAGGGCCTTTGGGTTCTCCTCCCTGATAGCCTACACAGCGATAGATCCAGGCTGTTTTGACGACATGGCCTTTCCAGGTGACAAGAGGGTATCGCTCAACCAATTCGACCTTCTCAAAAAAGGGAGAAAGCTGCTGCTGAATCACCTTCTCTTCAGGTTCTCCTAACTTTTCCATATGCGGCGAGGTTTCCAATCTAACAAAATAACCCGTATGACCCATCTGCTCTTGAAATAGATGTGGCCAATAGTGAAATTGATTGCGCCGTGCCCCTCTTAAATTAAAAAAATAGGCTCGCTTCTGCTCGGGACCATAAAAGCTTAAGAGGCTTGTTGTCTGATAGGTGTCGCTAAACAGAAAATCTTCGTTGAAATGATAACCTGCCCGAACTAGAGCAGGACTTAGTTCCTCTCCTCCTAAATTTTGTCGAAAAGGAACGGCTCGAAAAGGAGGACACAACGCTTCATTGGCGTCACTACAAGATAGCGATGGCACGGCTAATAGAGCTGCAGATAAAAGCACCGAGGCAATTAAACTGCCTCCTAAAAACTTTACACGTCGAACTGGCCCTTCTAGCAGATAGGCCGAAATAGGAACAAGTGCTACGGGATAGATATAGTCACACCAGTTGCCTTGCGTTTTAGCAAAGATGGCATAAATCAAATAGCCAACTAAAATCAAAGTAGAAGAGGTTGCACACCACTCTAAACGTGTGGAAAGCTCGCCATGGCGGCTTCTTACCCAACGTAAAGCAAAAAAACCTGCGATAAAGAGGGTCGGAAAGATAAGCAGGGCTTGGGCTCCCAAAAACTCCCAGAAGTTACCTTTCATCAAAGGCGTCGTCCCGGGATCTTGCCCATGGCCTCCCATCATCGTCACTCCCACATGCTTAAATGTGGCCCAGTCGTGTGAATAATTCCAGATGAAGCTGGGGAATAGCCCTAGCAGTGATAAGAGCGCTGCTGGAATGGCATGCCGCTTTGGCATCGTCGGATCAAGCGCCCAACCTATAGGAACCAGGAGCCAAAAGATGTAAATAGGCCATTTAAAGAGCGCCCCTAGAAAAATCCAAAGTGCGATCCAATAGTACCCTTTAGAGCAGGGAGAGGGATCGTTTTGATCAGGAAAGAGGCGTACAAAGGCAATAGTGGCTAATATCCAAAAGAGTGCTAAGCCTCCATCCGTAATCGCTAAAAAGCCAGCTAAAAGTCCAAGAGGTGTAAAGGCAACAGCTGCAGCTGCCCAGAAAGCTGTCCAAGGCTGTAAGCGGCAATCGAGTGCTAGGCGATAAGCAGCCAAACTTAGCAGCGTTGCCAAGAGAGGACTCATAAAACGCACACCCAGTTCGCTATTTCCAAATAGAGTCGTTCCCAGCCAAATTTGCCATGCAATGCCCGGTGGCTTGCTATAGTAGCCCCAATCTAAACGTTGGCTCCAGGTCCAATATTGAGCCTCATCGGGCCCTAAATCAATGTATCCACTCCAAATTAAACTGAGCAATAACAGCCATTTGATGGCTAATAAAAGGAATAAAATGGCAAGGGGACGTTTAAACATTGTCTACTCCATCAAAGCAATCACTGTCGCATGACGGCCGGTTAAACGGTCGCGTCGATAGGAAAAAAAATGGTCTGCTTCTGCATAGGTGTCCATTTCTGCAATTTGAATATGATGTTCTTTAATCCCACATGCATAGAGTTGCATTCGTGAAATTGTCCAAAAGTCAAAATAGGTCGGTCGGACCTGATAGGGCCAAAAATGTTCGGGCAGCTCTCTACGATAA
>CAZZJE010000397.1:0-2294 GCA_964654295.1 uncultured bacterium
GGCGTATATCTTTAATTTGCAAGGCTAAAGCAAAGACAAAAGGAATGAGTAGAAGGATGCATATTCCTTCAAATATCCACTTAATCACTCGCTTTATCATGCTTCTCCCTCAAAAAGACTGTCCAATACTAATATAGGCTTGAAAAGGCCCATCGACGTGTTTCCGCCTATTTAATGGATACCCAACATCCAAACGAAGAGGTCCCACTGGAGTAAAATAGCGCAATCCAATACCTAAACTTTGTAACTGACGATGTTTAAATGATGGAAGCGTGCTCCGATAAACATTACCGACATCCCAAAATAAAACCCAACCCAGGTTTTGGCTCGTTCTTAAGCGCGCCTCTAAACTGTAAATCATCATCGAACGTCCGCCAATGGGATTGTGTTTGCAATCTAATGGGCTGACTGTCAAATAACTATAGCCACGTAATGTATTTTCTGATCCGGCATAAAAACGCTCAGAAGGCGGAATGACATAGCGGCCGGCTCCCATAATAGAACCAAAGTTGGCTTTTCCTGCTAAAATTAAGTTTTTGAACCCCTTGACAGGAGTGTAGGCTGTTAATGTCAGTTGGTTGATAAAATAGCTGTAATTGTCCCCTCGTACTTGACATGTAGGACTAGTTTTTAATGTTAAAGAGTAGCCAAAAGAGGGGTCGAGTGGATCCGAAACATTCGTCCACCAAAGTTGAAAGGGAAATTTAACCAGGTCAAATTGTCCATTATTATCCGACCGACTGTTATAGAGCTTTTTATACATGGCTCCATACGAAAAATGCGTACAGCGATTAAATTGTCTCTCCAAAATAGCAGAAAAGCTTCCGTAAGATTCTGTATATCCTTCTGTTTCATCATGCTGAGCGCTTGCTGTCAAAATGAGATCTTGGCGCGGACATCCAAAATCTGGAACGGTGTAAGAGAGGATTCCCGCACGTGAATGCTCCAGCCAATAACTGCTTTTAAAACTGAGCTTTTCTCCCCGGTTACGCATGTTTCGATGCTCCCACTCGGCCGTAACCCCAAAGTTTCTCAGCGTAGAATAGCCAATGCCAAATCCAATACTGCGAGGCTTGCTCTCCGACACATGAATTTCCATCGGAAGTCTGCCATACTCGTCTAGCTCATCTGCATGCGTAATCGTCACCCCACTAAATAACCCACTGCGATCTAATGCTGCAATTGTCTCTTCAATTTTTAGGGGGCAGTAGATGTCTCCCTCTTTCCAGACAATTTTTTTATAGAAAAAGGAGTTTATAATACACTCATTGCCACTGATGGTCGTGGGTCCAAAAAAACACAAAGGCCCGCAGCCGATATGGAAAATGACTGAAATGCTATGGCATTTCTGATCAGCTAACACCTCTCTTTTAATGATTTTTGCTAAAGGGTAACTATGATCTTCAAAGTATTTTAGAAGCGCCTCTTCTGCATCTAAAATTGTCTTTGGATAAGCTGGATCATCTAAAACAACATTTAAATCCTCAGCTGTAATTTGATTACATAAATTACACGGATCTTTTGCTTTCTCATCGAGTCGAACTGCAATGCTTTTTAAGGGATAAAGAGGGCCTAGCTGGATAGAAAAATGAACCTGGGCGGGTGCGCACTCCGTTTCAATATCTAATAGAATACGTGCATCATAATAGGCTCTACTAAGTAAAACTTTAGTAAATAATGGGATGTCAGCTTCTGCACGTCGTTTAAGTGCCATTAACGTTTGCGGTGGATTATTTTTTAAAGCTAATGCTTGTGATGCCGAGTATAAAACTTCTAATGTTTCAGGACATTCAACGCCGCTAATTTCCAGCTCATAGGGAATTTCTGCGATAAGTGGTAAGCAGGCTAAAGTCCATAACAGCATACAGAGGCATATGGCTTGTCCAAAGAGGCGATGGGACATTAATTGCTCTGCGAGGTGTAATGGTCAATAGAAATGAAACATTATCGCCTTTCTATACCCTTTTTGGCAAGAACAACTCCCTGTATCTCCCTCCTTCGTGCCCCTGCCCCCTTTCGTGCCCCTACCCTCCTTCGTGCCCGTGTGCGTGCCCGTGCCCCTGCCCGAATAAAATAATTAAAATCCGAACTACTTTGGTCCTGCCCTCCTTTCGTGCCCGTGTGCGTGCCCGTGCCCTTGCCCGAATAAAATAAATAAATCAAAATTTCTATCGATTCTTGAATTTAAAATAATCTAGGCAAAAGCAAAACAAAGTAGTTTGGATTTTAATTATTTTATTAGGTCAGGGGCACGGTCACGCACACGGGCACGAAGGAAGGCAGGAACAAAGTAG
>CAZZJE010000398.1:0-2290 GCA_964654295.1 uncultured bacterium
GGGCCTTGATCATTCGCCTTATTTCTTATCATCCGAGCAGCCATATCGGTGACCATTCCTTGGCAGAGACCTGGAGTGAGATGCGATTTGCTTCTCATAGAGTTTACTCTCACCTCTTGATTGATCCCTTGAGTGTGCAGCTGTTCTGTGACAAATTTCTCAATTTTTTCCCCCTTGGTAACCCCTTGCTGATATTTGCTTTGGGTAGAATAGAGGTTTGGTGCAGGAAAATTCTTTGACTTAACAAGTCGATTTGATTGAAAAGCTGTTCGCATAATGCCCGCCGAATCCTGATGGGAAATTGAACGATTTTTTAAGGCAGAGTTCGATCCTCGAAAAGGAAATGTGACAATTCTCGCCGCACCCCAAAGAGCAAACATAGCGACTAAAGCCACGATTGCAACAGGGAGCTTAAAAGTGAAGGCAACAACACGTCCCCAGCTCATAGGTTTTTCATAAGTGACTGGTTGATTTTGTGAACGATTAGTAGAGGATGTTCCAATAGCACCAGTCGTTGTATTTTGAGTAATACTTGCAGAAATTGTATAATTTGATTGTGAATTGTTATTATTAGATACACTATCAACCATACATCTTCTCCGTTTAACATTATTATAAACAATAATATTAAATAACAGAAAACAATTACACCGAATCAAATTATCAATGTTTTTTTCAAAAAAAAGCGACTCCCATATTGTTCAAATTTTAGATAAGAGATAAGTTCTTACGTAAGTAACATGGGATCCCCGCACTGAACCAGCTCACACATACTTAAAAGCAGATGCCAACATTTATTTGGGCCCTATTTCTTTTATTGATCGGAGCGATATTAGTCTTCGATCTGCTTTTTTTGACAAAGAGTGGCCGAGCATTAAGCGTTAAAGAGGCGATTGGATGGTCTCTCTTTTGGGTCTTCTTAGCCTTGTTGTTTAATGCCTTCGTCTATTTCATTTACGAATACAAACCTTTTGGCCTTTTAGATCCAACAACTGCTCAAAAAAGCGGCCTTGAGGCCTCCTTAGAGTTTTTTACAGGCTATTTGTTAGAAAAGAGTCTAAGCTTAGACAACCTCTTTGTAATCGCGATGATTTTTAAGTTCTACGGGATTCCTATGTCGATGCAGCATCGTGTGCTGACGTGGGGGGTTGCTGGAGCGGTTGTCTTAAGAGGAGCGATGATTTTAGGCGGAATCGCTCTCATCGAACTCTTTGAATGGATGGTGTATGTTTTTGGCCTCATCTTATTTTTTTCAGCAATCAAGATGTTAACCACGAATGAAGAGACACTCGATCCTAATAAAGTTTTATTAATTAGGTTAACTAAGAAAATTTTTCCTGTGACTCCAAGCTTAGTTGATGAGCATTTTTTCGTTAAAACAGAAAATAAGTGGATGATGACCCCACTCTTTTTAGCCATGCTCCAAGTGGAAACAGCGGATGTTATTTTTGCTGTCGATTCAATTCCAGCGATTCTAGCGATTACAAGAGACCCTTTTATTGTTTTTACCTCTAATATCTTTGCCATCTTAGGTTTACGTGCGCTCTATTTCTTGCTGGCTCATCTCATGGAGCAGAGTGACTATCTACGCTATAGCTTAGCCTTTATTATTGCGTTTATTGGAATCAAAATGATGTTAGTGGACATCTATGAGATCCCTATTGCTATCAGTTTAACTTTTATTGTAGGGTTGCTTATGGTTGGATTATTGCCAACTATCTTTACGCCCAAAAAACAGTCTAAATGATCAAATTGTTTGAAATGAACGCGCGATATCTTGCTGGATTGTTACTGTTGACATCTCTCACAAGCTGCCGTTTAGGCCCTTCTTACGAGCTGCCACCTGTATGTGTGCCTCAAGAATGGAAGACGACCAACGCACAATGTGTGGAATCTGTCCGCTTAGATAACTGGTGGGATGTCTTTCATGATGATGAGCTAGATTGTCTAGAAAAACAGGCGGTTGAAAATAATCCTAATCTGTATGTTGCCTTTGAGCGCGTGGTTGAAGCCCGAGCAATTGCTCAGGCTGTTAAAGCAAACCTCTATCCACAAGTGACGCTAGATCCCTCTTATAATGACCAAGGGATTCTTATGCGTAATTACTTTTCTGGATTGATTCCAAATACTGGAAAAACAGGAAAAGGCAAAGGAAAGCAAATCAATCCTATAGGATCTCTTCCAGAAGTTTTCCGAGTGCATCAATACCAAATTAGCTTACCAATAGATTTAAGCTATGAAGTTGATTTGTGGGGGAAATTAGAGGGACAATATGAATCTGCTTTTTTTC
>CAZZJE010000399.1:0-2271 GCA_964654295.1 uncultured bacterium
AAAGTAAATGGAATAAGAATATCGGACGAAAAGAATGAATTCCAATGCATTGATCTTCAACTCATTCTTAAAGAAATCCAATATGGCGACAAATTATATTGGTCAATTTTATATTTTTATGGAGAAGGAAAATTGGCTAAT
Organism: uncultured bacterium; assembly: GCA_964654295.1. GTDB lineage: Bacteria > Chlamydiota > Chlamydiia > Chlamydiales > JABDDJ01 > CAZZJE01. Next base: position 142 of record CAZZJE010000399.1, read on the forward strand.
AAATCAATTTCAGATTTTGACAAAGAAATTAAAGAATCAGAAAGGGGTTTAGTTTTAACATGGGAAGAATTGCGATCTTTATCTAACCATTTTAAACAAATATTTGACATACTTATTATAGGCTGTCAAAACATAAGCTTATTATATCGTTACGAAGAAGATCAAGAAATGTATGAAGCATGTGATATTGTAATAGAAATGATTGATGGTGGCTTTTGGCAAGTTTTTTCTAAAAATCCTGAATTAATCAATAAGCTTTCTCTAAAATTCAAAGATATTGAATTTTTAGAATCTGATTTCCAAAAAGATTTTTATAAATAGTTTTTGCGTTCTTTTTGTCCCTTTTTTCCTTTAATCACTCATACGCTGACGCGCGTCACCAGTTTTTGCTTAGTGGCAAAGTTAGAGGCAGAATCCGTCAGGTACAACAGCCCCACGACTTACAATGATAATGCCATCGCGGATATAGATTCCCTCGCCATCATAGTGCTCCAAGCCGGCTCGGTTGGTTAGCTGGACACCTTTTCCAATGAAAACATGCTTATCAATAATACAACGTTCTAAGAAGCAGTCTTCGCCAATTTCATAGCTTGAGGGCTGTCCGGATTCTTTTACAGGGGGCTTATAGAAATTGTTTCCCATTAAATAGGAGCTACGAATCGTTGTTCCTTTTCGAATAACAGAACGCGGTCCAACAATACTATTCGAAATCTCCATCGCTTCACAAAGCGTTCCATCGCATAAAATGGCATGGCTAATTTGTGTATCCAAAATTTTGGGAGGAGCCAAACGCATGGCAGAAGAGAAGATCGGACGCTCAACATCATGTAGATGAAAAGGAGGTGTCGGCTGTGTCAGAGCTAAGTTTGCTTCGTAAAAGGAGCGTATCGTTCCAATATCTTCCCAATAGCCTTGATAAGCATAGGCAAAAACATTGCCTTGCTGGATAAGCGAAGGCAGCAGATGCTTGCCGAAATCATCTCGGCGATCGCGCAAAAGCAGGTCTATCAACACAGAGCGTTTGAATAGATAGATTCCCATGGAGCCAAGATAAAATGGGTTTCGACTTTTTCCCTTTTCCCTTCTGGGAGGGTCGCAGCGGAAACGCTTTAAAAGATCAGCCTCTTGAGGCTTTTCATAAAAATCAATAATCCCACCATTTTGATTCACGCGCAACAGCCCCATGCGCTTTGCTTCTTGCTCTTGAACAGGCATCGCTGCTATTATCGCGTCAGCATCAGTTTCAAGAGCCATTTTTAACATTTCTCGGAAATCAAAATTATAGAGCTGATCTCCTGATAAAATTAAAAAGTAGTCAGCTGCAGCCTCTTTTAAATAATCTAAATTCTGCCTTACAGCATCTGCTGTTCCTTGAAACCATTGAGTTGGGGTAGGACGCTGTTCAGCAGGCAGTAGATCAATAAAGCCATTTTGAAAGATGCTAGAGCTTTGATAGGTGCTGCAAATATGCTTATGGAGAGAAGACGAAAGAAACTGGGTGATCACAAAAATTTGGCGGCATCCAGAGTGAATTGCATTAGAAAGAGCGACGTCAACTAAACAATAAACCCCACCAAATGAGATGGCAGGTTTACAGCGAGATTGCGTCAGAGGGAAAAGACGGGTTCCCTGTCCTCCTCCTAACACAATCGCAGCTACCCGCTGCATATTTAAAGCTTTCGCATTAGCGGTGATCGAATCTTGAGTGTCTGTAGGAAGTAGAAGAGATGCTGGTGTTGACATATTTTTTTCCCATCTGGCTCTCCACAAAGGAGGCATTTCATTCGTTGGGCCTATAAACAGGACTGTAAGGTAATAAGACTAATTATTGCAAGATAGGAATAGAAGAAATTTAGAGGGAAAAAAGAGAGGCTTAAAAAGAGTTTAAGGGGATCCTTATTTTTGGTCAAAAACAAATTGATTTAAGCGCTGGCGCAACGCGTTCTTCTTGCTACTACAGGAAAATGCCTTTGAGCAGCAGCTTGACGCTTTCTAAAACCTCCGAGAGGCTTTTTAGCTACTAATGCAGAGACTGAAACTTCTAAACAGCTGTTTTCAGAAGATTCGATTCGTCCTCCCACTTCTCCCCAAGGGCCTACAGAAATCATTAAAGGATCTTCTAATGGAAGC
>CAZZJE010000400.1:0-2257 GCA_964654295.1 uncultured bacterium
GAAGCAAGAGGTTTAAGAACTAACCGAACTCCTCTTCACGGAATACAAGCACTAGCTGCTTACTATATTCATATAATCATGTCTGTACAATCTGCAGGGCCTTATGATCTAGGAGGGTATTCACTCGGGGGGTTGATTGCTTATGAAGTCACTCGACAATTGCAGGAATTAGGGGAAATAGTTGCTTCAATAACAATGCTGGATGTATTAGATACTAGTGTTTCAGGAGCTACTCAAAATATCTCCTTTAAAAGTAGATTATTACAGGGCGTTAATCATACTCTTGCTACAAATATCATACAAAATCCACACAGAATGAAAAGCCTTCTTATTAATCGCAATGAAGTTGATTGGGACATGGATGAAAAAAAAATTCTCAAGAGTTTAAGCCGACTAGCCATTGAGAGAGGGTCCATCGACACTGAAGAGGAGATGCAAAATAAAATCTTAAGAATGGCGGAGCTTCAAGCCTCATATGGATACGATAGTTATAGTATAATTCCTCTTATTAGGCCTGATGAAGTAGAGTGTTATTATTTTAGGAATAAAAGTGGAATTTTATTTGGTGAACTTTCCCCATTTTTTTGGGTAATTGAAGATGAAGGTAATGTAGATGATTTGATTTATTGGAAACTATGGGAAAAAAATCTTCCTAATATTCATATGATGAATATCGATTCTTCCACTCATATGATGATGCTTACTGAAGAAAAAGCATATAAGCCAATTCTTGAGTTTTGTAAATATCTTTATTCTGAAAAAGGCATGTCTTCTAAATTTTTAAAAACTTTTAAACAAAAATTAGGGCGAAAAGAACTTGCATGACTGCTTCTTAGATTATCCTAACAAAGTTTGAATGCTATTGATATCTAATGATAGAAAAGTTTTTTTAGGATATACCAACGAGCATGCTGTATTACTCAGTAAAAAAGAAAGTGATTGGTATTGAGGAAAATTTTTGAAAGTACTAGAAATAAAATTCTCGTGTGATACGATATGATTTATTTCTAATAATTCAAATGGAATCATAAACCCGCATCTTAGTATTTTAGATAAAGCTTCTTTAGCGGTCCACAAGATGGTGTATCGGGTAGTCATATCGGAAATCTGATCAAAAAGCAAACTCTGTTCAGCTTTAGTAAGTTGTGTTTGTAATGTAAGAACTTTATCGGGATTGATTTCCTCTACATCAATTGCCATCGAGTGTGCCTCTTGGAAGGCAAGAGCTGCCCCTATTGCATCAGAATGACTAATGCTTATTTGTAAATTAGAATGATAGTTGCAAGTAATAATCGGTTGTTGGAAGATGCCATTATCAATATATATGTCAATAACATTTTGATCTTTTAAAAAATTTATAGCTGCATATTTGGCACAAAAGCGACCTAATAAATAGCTATGTTGGCGTTTAGGGTAATCAAGCATTGAAAAATAAGCACATTCTTTATCATGTAAAAACTGATGGCGTATTGCTTTTAGGTTTTCAAAATCAATATTACTGAAACATACTCCAGCTTCGAAAGAAGCGTTATCACGTACCAAGGTTAGGTGGGCATGATAGGTGGATTTTGGTAAATTGAAGATGCTATTGGCCACTTTTGATTCTACGGATGAGTCCCGTAAGTACTGTCCCCGGCCCTACTTCTTCAAATTCAGTTTCACCTTGTGCTAGTAAATAATCAATGGATTGTGTCCAGCAAACAGGTTGTATTATTTGTTGCGATAAATGATTTTTTGTATCATTCGCTGGATAGGGAGCCCCTGAAACATTTGCTATGACAGGTATGGTAGGTGGAGAAAAAGAAAAATTATTTAAAAAATCTTCAAAAGCGGTTTTAGCCGGTTTCATTAATGGAGAATGAAAAGCGCCACTAACTTTTAGTGGAATGACTAAAGTAGCGCCTGCTTTTTCAAATAGGGTTTTGGCAACTTCAACTTCTTGCTTTTGTCCAGAGATGACAATCTGCGTGTAGGAGTTATTGTTGGCAACGGTGACGTTATTTAAAGAATTTTTTATTAAATGATGTTTTATCTCATCAACTTTTAAACCGATAATAGCAGCCATTGCTCCTCCTTCTGCTTGGCTCATTAATTCCCCACGTTTTTTAACAATCTCCAAACCAGTTTCAAAATCAAAAACTTCGGCTGCTAGCAAAGCATTATATTCACCCAAACTGTGACCCGCAACAAATTGAGGTTTTCTACCAGTTCTATTCAATTTATCAAGATAAGAAAGTGCATTTACTGTATAAAGAGC
>CAZZJE010000401.1:0-2256 GCA_964654295.1 uncultured bacterium
GGCCCTTTTAGCCTACCCAACCCTTATTTATGCCAACCTCGTGGCCTTAAAACAGGTGCAGCTGAGACGCTTCTTTGCCTATTCGGGCATCTCTCATGCCGGCTTTATGCTTATCCCTCTTGCGTCAGGAGGCAGCCAGGCACTTCCTTCGTTAGAATTCTATCTAGTCGTGTATGGATTGGCAACGCTAGGATGCTTTGCTGTGCTAGCCTATTTAGATGAAAAGGTGGATGGAGCGACTTTAGAGGATCTTCATGGTCTATTTAGACGGGCCCCTCTGACAGCCGGCTTTTTTAGTCTATTTCTCTTAACTTTAGCCGGAATTCCTCCTACCGCTGGTTTTTTTGCTAAGTTTTATATTTTTAAAGTTGCCTTTGATGCGGGATACTATGGCTTAATTTTAGTAGGCTTGCTCACCACAATCCTATCCGCATACTATTACTTACGCATGGTTGGATTGATGCTTTCAGAGAAATCTATCGAAGAGGCACCACCCCGGCTTTTACCCGCTGCAATTGTAGGAACGACTGCATTAGCAGCCATTATCTTTATTTCGATTTACCCAGCGCCCTTATTGGAACTTATGGAAAGCTTGCGCTTTTAAGGATTAGACATTTTCTGGATTTTTCTGTTTTCTCCACTTCCAGATAAGAGCCATAACAAGCGCTCCTGCCAATGTTAACCAGGTTTTAGGCTCAGGAACTAGGGGAATTTCAGGAGGATTGGGTGGGTTTGGAGGATTGGGTGGGTTTGGAGGGTTTGGTGGAGTAGGAGGAACTGAAGGAGGGGGAGGTGAAAAACCAAATCCACCACCGCCACCGCCTCCACCAAAATTAAAACCAGAACTAAACCCTGAGCCTGAATAAGAGTAACTTCCGCCGCCACCAACTCCAGATGATCCCATACCCACAACTCCGCCAAAACCACCCAGATAGCAGCCGCAAGCTTGGCATTCTCCTGGATTCTCTAGAGAAGCGACTTGTTCAATGTCCTGATTAATTTCATTTGGAAAATCAAAAATCCCGACAAGGGCCGCTTTTATTAACATGGGAGTAGCTGCGCCATCTAACTGATCCAGTGCATAAATGGCGTCCAAAGAATTTTTAAAATTGGGCAGCGTCTGTAATTCACTGATATAAGCAGCTTGTGGCATGAGTAAGTGATTATTTAAGTCTTGCCAATGGACTATAGATGCACAGATGGGTAGGCTAATTGATGAGGCCAATAATAAAGCGATAAGTTTTTTCATTTGTATAGTTTTTGTGATTTTTTTTAATAAAATTTAAAGTTTAATTTAATAAAAATAAATGAAAAATTTTATGCTTTTTCTAGTTTTTTTTGTTTTCGCCATTTCCAGATGCAGGCGACAAGGAGAGCACCAGCTAAAGTTAACCAGGTTTCTGGTTCGGGTTCATGGATAGGAGGAATAGGGGGAATCGGTGGGTTGGGAGGATTAGTAGGAGTTGAAGATGGAGGATTGGAAAAACCAAATCCACCGCCTCCTCCGCCGCCGCCATATGCAAAACTGCTCGATCCAAACCCTGAACCTGAATAGGAGTAGCTTCCACCTCCACCAACGCCAGCTGCACCCATGCCTGCAACTCCGCCAAGGCCACCTAAATAACATCCACAAGCTTGGCACTCTAAAGGATCTTTAACTTCTGTCGTTTGAGCAATATCTTGATTAATGACTTCATCTTGCAAGCCAACAACACCCATCATGGCCGACTTTATCAGCATCGGAGTAGCAATATAATCGGGTTCGTCCAATGAATAAAAAGCCATCAAGGAATCGTTGAAATTGGGCAACGTTTTGAGCTGACTAATATAGGCAACTTGAGGAATAAGGAGCGCATTGTCCCAATCATACCCATTGGTTGTAGAGGCAGCAAGGGGCAAGCTAATCGCGCTTGCTAATAAAGAAAATATTATATTGCGCATAGTGACACTTTATATTCCTGACCATCCTATTTGTATAATATCATTTTTAAAATTAATTTTGTATTGCCTTTTGCATTTGATTAGTAATAACGCTTAAAGTGTTTTGAGTAAACAATAATTTTAATTTATTAGCTATGTTGGATATTGAACTTTCGTAAACATTCAGTCACTAGTAAAAAATATAGAGTACATCACTGTTCGTCTAAAGATAGTTTTTAGAATATGCAACACAAAGGCACAAAGTCTCAAAGACACGAAGAAATACATTTTAAATGACACTGTTTAAACAGTTTAATCGTTTATCTTCGTGTCTTT
>CAZZJE010000402.1:0-2252 GCA_964654295.1 uncultured bacterium
TAGATTTTGCAATTAAAAATTGAATGCGATCCATCGAATCTTTCTGAGCCTGTAATACAGAGTCAGAAAAAAATTGAACCCAAGATTGAGCATTAAGGGTTCTATTACAGCTTTCAAGAGCTGCGTAATACTCCTTCTTTCTTTTTTCTAAAACTCTGGAAATAGAAATTAAAATGGGTCTCCCTACAATTCGAGAAAAAAACTTTTCAATCAACGCCCTTCCAATTCTACCATTACCATCTTCAAAAGGATGAATACTCTCAAAATAAATGTGAGCAATGGCTGCTTGTCCTAAAATAGAACTTTTTAAGTTTAGTTCATTAAACCAATTGATAAATGCACCCATTTCATAAGGAACCCTATCAGAAGAGGGGGCCTCGAAGAAAACTTTCTGAATATCTAGTCGATTGGATACGATTTGCATTGTCTCAGGATGCGTACGATATTGTCCACTCTCTTTCATGCCCCTAAACAGCATCTCATGCCATTTAAATAATATTTCATGGCTCAGTGGCTTTTGAAACGATTCATACACATCGCAAAGCAAATGAGCCATTCCGGATTCTTTTTTGCCTATATGCTTGACATCAGCAGCCAATCCAAAGTGTTTTTTGATGGAAGATTGTAAGCTCTCTCTTTCTAAAATTTCTCCCTCAATTTTTGAACTTTCTATTCCTTCCTGGCTTAGAATCTCAATGACAAACTTATAGTATTCCGATTCTTCAATGGTCTTTAAAAAAGCTGTAGCACTCCCTAAACCTATTAAAAACTGCTTCTCTTGTTCTGCTATACAGGCGTTATCATAATGAAATTTAGGCCATTCTTTTAGTTGCCAATTCCAATGCATGAGTAATAGACTCCATTTCTATAACTCATGTTTAGCACTTTTTTGAGTTATATAGCAAGATGTTATCACTCACATTTAATAATCGCCTTTTTATTCTTCATTTTCAAATTCGAAAGCAAGAAACTCAAGAATAGATTTTATACCATCCCTCTCAAGGAAGTTGATATTTAAATATGTTTAATGCAATTGAACCGTTTGCGACTGGTTATTTACCAGTTGGTGATGGGAATGTAATTTATTGGGAAGCTTCAGGAAATCCTAAGGGGAAACCTGCTCTTTATTTGCATGGTGGTCCAGGAGGTGGGATCAGTACCGGTTATCGTCGCCATTTCGATCCCGAACTCTTTTTGATTGTATCCTTTGAACAAAGAGGCTGTGGTCGTAGCAAACCGAAGGTTACTGATCCTGGAATTGATCTGACGACAAATACAACCCAGGCTCTTATCTCTGATATTGAGGCCCTAAGAACACATCTCAAGATAAATAACTGGTTAATATTGGGCATCTCTTGGGGAACAACGCTTACTTTAACATATGCTATAAGCCATCCTAAAAGAGTTTCTGCGATTATTTTAGCCGCTGTTACAACGACAACGTCTTCAGAGGTCAAATGGATAACTGAAGATATGGGGCGTATTTTTCCAAAAGAATGGGACCAGTTTGTGGCAGCTGTCAAACCAGCGCCTGGCGAACGAGTAATCGATGCCTATTATCGAGAAATTACAAGTAAAGATCTGCAAGTTCGCTTGAACGCATCTCGTGCTTGGTGCGCCTGGGAAGATATCCATGTCTCGCTTGATCCTCAACATAAGCCAAACCCACGCTTTCAAGATTTAGACTTTTCTCTACCTTTTTCAATTCTTACCATTCATTACTGGAAACACTCTGCTTTTTGCGAGCATTTAGATATTTTGGAAAATATTAATCGCATTTCTCATATTTCGTGTATCATGATACATGGTCGATTAGACGTCAGCTCCCCATTGGAAACAGCTTGGAGGCTGCATAAGGCTTGGCCTAATAGTAGGCTCAAAATCATTGATGGGGAAGGCCATGGAGGTGCTATCATGTACAAAGAAATTACGGATGCTGTCCAGGAAATCTCGGATGGTAGAAAATAGAAAAAACTTTAGAAAAAATCAATAAAGCGTGATAGGAAGATGCTTTGCGTAAAAGGCAAAGTCTTTGTCATTGGTAAAGATTGCAAGATGGTAATACTCAGCAACAGAACAGATTAAAAAGTCTACATGCCCGCCACTGATTCCTTTTCTTCTACATTGATTATGCATTTCAGCGGCACGCTCGTAAATTTTGCTGATGATGGGCAAGTCTTGGATATCAGGCATCAAGGGATTTCAACGCAGCACAAAACATATTGGCCCTCGGATTGGATGGCCTGGGAGAA
>CAZZJE010000403.1:0-2246 GCA_964654295.1 uncultured bacterium
GATAAAGTGATTTTTTTAGCGATCTGATCGTGGTGCAAAATATCTTTTTTGGAAAATAAAATTTTAATAGATCATTTTAGATTGAGTGGATTGCGGCGGCTTGTTCTTGCAGATTGACACATCTTTTCTTGACTTTTGAAAGAGTGTAAAAAAGTGCGTTTTGCTAGGCCAAAATGGTCGTCACAATGATAGGTCAGGCTTTAAACCACCAATAATCTCAGCAACTTTATGCAAGGTTGCATGGCTATAGCTATCTCACGTAAAAGCAGGCTCGTTATTTAAATTTTCAATACTGCAGGCTTGAGAAATTTATGGATATATTCTGCTCTTTTATGACCCAGTTGTGTTTGCTCGATTTTTTCGCCAATTTCATGTAAGAGATGGGCTCGTCGGCAATTAAAGAAGAGCTGATTTAGTTGGCTAAGATCGATTCCTTCAATCCAACCAAGCTCTACTCCCAACTTTAATAAACTGATGGCGTTGAGCGCTTCAACCGCTTCAATCTGATAAGAGTGGATCAAAATGCCATAAGCGCGGCTAACTCGATCCATGATTTCTACATTTGCATTTTTTTGAATGAGCTGTCTCAAGCTCGTCTCTTCAATTATCAATTTTGTAATAAATTGATGAATTGTCGATAAAATCGTCTCCTCATTCACTCCTAAATGAAATTGGTTTTGTATCACTAAGACATCACCAATAATTTCGGTTGGGCTGCCATGCATGCCTGCCACAGAGATATTTTCGTCGGAATAGTTTTCTAATATCTCATCAACCTTCTCCGTATGGATCATAGCTGGCACTTGCAAATAGGCTGAGACAGTGAGGGCGGTGCCGCACTGCAGCAAATTTGAGGTAAGAAAACCGTAGCGCTGCGAAAAAGCATAGCTCAGAACCGAACCCAGTTCGCTTTCAAGCTTAGTGATACGGTTCCATAAGCTCTCTAGCTCACCCTTATAATCTAGTGCCAATAGGACAAGATGGTCATTAATATTGACAGTGGCTAAGAAGTCTCCTCGCGCATCTAAAACAAAGGCTTCACCATTGTGAGCTTGTTGAAAGCTTGGTGTGCTTAAAAAGTGCTCTGCCAAAAACTCTTTTTCAAACGGCGAAAGCTCTTCTGCTTTATAAAGTTTTGGTTCTTGAAGCTCTTTAGAAGGTAAGATGCCTTGTCCGATCAGCGAGATCATCTGTTGACGTCTTTCCAAGGGCATTTTAGAGGGAAAATTAAATTTATCGACGTTGCGATGCAGGGCTACTGTCGAAGCTAGCCAAATATCGTTTGAATGATCTTGCCACGGCTTTTCTTTGCTAAAGAAAGCGAGTCGTTTATTCTCCATCTTTTTTCTTCTCCGCTTTCTCGGTCAATGCTTTGATCTGGTCTCGCAAGAGAGCCGCCTGCTCATAATCTTCGCGTTTGAGAGTTTCAGTTAAGGCTTCGTTGAGAGCCAGTAAACGGATAGATGGGCTGATTTCCTGCTTTTCTCCCGGAATGCGGCCCGCATGCAGAGAATCAGCTTTACGATGGGTAGTCAGATGTGGCGGGATTTTATTGGCTTCGAGAAGCTCCCTAAAAATCTCCTCTTCAAAAACCTCGTAGCAGGCGCTGCAGCCAAGCGGAGCTCCCATACGGATTCCGTCGAGAGTTGTTCCGCAGTTACCACAGACAACGCCTGTTTCGCCCTCTAAGTCTCCCGCTCCAGAAGGATATTTTGCTTCGCCATGAAGACGGCGTCTTAGTACTGGGCAGTCGTTACACATGCCAGTCCGGGTGATGTTATTGCCGATGATTTCTGAATAGATGACTTGGATAGGTTTTTTACATTCACCACACTCTAAAGGTCTCTCTGGTGGGGTTAAGCCACTCTCTAAATCCTCATCCTCATCTGAATCAAAATCTGAATCTTCATGTTCACCCGAAAACTCGGAATGCTCCTCATCGCCTTCGTTGTAGTCTTTTGAGGGATCATCTTTCATTGGAATATAGCTCTCACAAAACAATAGGGGTTAAAAGCGAGGAAGTCGTTTGATCTCTCTTGGGTTCTTATTTGCATGACATGCAAAATTCACCATAACGGATTGCAAAAAAAAGGCGCAACACCATTTTAAAGGAGGATTAAGAGGGGAGTGTCAAGGCTAAAAAATGGAAGGATATAGAAGAGTTGAGTCTTGATGGATTCGAACCATCGACACCCTCATTAAAAGTGAGGTGCTCTACCGCTGAGCTAAGGACTCTGAAAAATGAC
>CAZZJE010000404.1:0-2243 GCA_964654295.1 uncultured bacterium
AGTCACCATAAGCAGTTGTAAACACAACTGGATGGCGTCGCTGTTTTCATTTCCCCTGCCGCAAGGGCAGTGGGGTGGGTTGCTCTATAAGGTTTCAGGCTCTCAAAGTCCGTGGCTTCGAGCAGATAAGTGTTGCGTCACCTCCCTTTTTGCTCCGGCGTTCCACTTTTATTGAGAGTAGCGGTTTCCCCGTTCGAAAACGAGAAGACAGCCTAGTAGGTCCCAGGTAAAATACCTAGTACCCAACTATGGTATCTAACAGAATGGCACTTAAAAATCAAGAGGCCGGTCGAACCTGACGGGGAGCGACCGGAAAGAGAGGAAAGCGATTAAGCAATTAAGGCTTAAGAGTATTAACGCGCTGTTCTACATAACTTTGCAACGTTGCATTTCCTTCGCGCATACTAGCCATCAGCTGATTGAATTCGCTGGGAGCCAAAATCTGAGCCGAAGGGTTTTGCTCACTCCAGCCCGCATAACTTTTCAGTTCATTCCAATAGGCATACTCCTCTTCTCTATTGCCTTGCTGTTGATGAAGGAGAGCTAAACGCAGTAAGTTATAGCCGTATAGTAAATCTCCGAAATTGCGTGACTCTTCTTGGAGTGAAGTCTGTTCAAGTAAGCGCTCTTTTAGATTCTGCGCTTGAGCAAGAGCTTCAGCCGGCTTCTCTTGCACAGTTAGAAGTGTTGCTTGGCTGTAGTCACTATAATCGGGCAGAGCATCAGCAGAGGTTCTGGCTAAAGCCAGTTGAGCATACTCTTCAGCTAAATCACTAGCACCTAACAAGATAAGCAGCTGAGCCATCGCTCCATCATATTTGGCATGGAGCTCTGGGCGTCGATTGATCACTTGACGCAGCTCTTTGAAATTTTTACCCTCTACCACTTCGCGGTTAGCTCCTTGTGCAACCTCTTTTTGAAAACGACTAAAATTTTGAGCTGCTGTCATATAGTCACTTTCAGCTGTTGCGCTATATTGGTCGCTTGTACGGTAAAAAAATAGAAGAATCGCAATCAAAATGATTGCCGCGATCATCAGATAGCTACCGTAGTTGACTATCCATTGAAAACTGGAATGTTGTTGAATTTGTTCACTCCAAGAGATCTGAGAAGTTTCAGATGCCAGTTGTTTGATATCCAATGAAGGATTACTTTTTTTTGTTGTCATGAAATGCCTCAGCTTGAGAAGGTCGGCGCAATCCATTGGCTTGCTGCTTTCAACCATGTATGCCATACTATTCAAAAGTATTTATAAGAAAACTACACGTATACCATAAGGGAAGCCATCGAGTCTAGATTTATGAGTGATTCTATCAGAGATCCCCAGCGAGAAGAAAGTATCATCGTCACTGTTCCATTAGAGCGCATACGAATTAACCCCTACCAGCCGCGACGAACCTTTACAAAAGAGGCATTAGAAGAGCTAGCCGACTCTATCCGCATACTAGGTATCTTGCAGCCGCCTCTTGTCCGTCCGATAGGAGATGGGCAGAGCTATGAGCTAGTGGCTGGGGAGAGGCGTTACCGAGCGGCCTTGTTGGCGGGGTTGAAAGAGATTCCTGTGATGGTTCGACCGCTTGCAGATCAGCGCTCGGCTGAAGCGGCTTTAGTAGAAAACATTCAGAGAATGGATTTGAATCCGTTAGAAGTTGCCTATGCAATTCAGCAGCTGATGAGAGATTGGAGTTTAAGCCAAGACGAAGTTGCTGTGCGAGTAGGAAAACAGCGTTCAACGATTGCCAACTATTTACGGCTACTTTCACTGCCGAGTGAAATACAAGATTATTTGCACGACTACAAGCTGACCATGGGGCATGCCAAAGCGATTTTAGCCCTCACAGACCCCTATCAGCAGCGACAGCTGGCAGACTCGATCATTAAAGAGCAGTTGAACGTCAGACAAGCTGAAGCGATGGCTAGACGGATGGGATCCAAGCAGCGCAAGCCAGCTCCCCCATTTGTGGAGGGCGACCTCTTTTTAAACCAGCTGGCCCAGCAGATTCAGCGCCATATTGGGACCAAAGTCTCTATCCGAGGAGATGCGAGCCGAGGAGAGCTGGTATTGAGCTACTACTCTCTAGACGACTTAGATCGACTGCTTCAAATAATGGGTGTTAAAGAGGATTAATTTTTAGCTGTTAAGAGAAAACGGCCACTATTTTTCCTCATGTTCAAAAGTTTGAGAGAGGGAACAGACATGTTTTCATCAAATGAATAAAGCGGCTGTAACTCAATATTTTAGG
>CAZZJE010000405.1:0-2236 GCA_964654295.1 uncultured bacterium
TACTATGTCCTATTATGGCATGGTTCCCTATTTAAAACCTTATATGAAAGAGTACTTTGACAATGAAGTAGCAGCAACTTTAGCTGCAGGTGTATTAGCTGGTATACCTACTGCGGTTATTACACAACCTCTGGACAGAATCAAAACGATGCAGCATAAGCATGCCGATGAAGTGGGTGCGCAAGGTAAGAATAACGGTCTAATCAAATGCTGTAAGGAGTTATATAAAACCAGTGGTTTCAGAGTAGGCTTTTTTAAAGGACTTATTCCAAGAGGAATCGGGTTAACCGCTACCATAACAGCAGCAGGTGCTACTGCCGATTTTGTCGAAAATGCTTATAAAGGTTATAAAAGTTAAGATCTGGAAATTGCTTTGTTTTTTCTTTTGCATTATTTTTAATGCAAGCTTTAGGTGGCCTGACTCCTTCGGAGTGGGGTGAATTTTTTTCATTATTTAGGGATAAAATATGAGAAGTTTGAGTAAAGTTTTAAGATTAACTGGTTCTTTAACAAATTCAACTAAGCCTGTAACTACACCAGGGTTATCAGAAGCAGGTAAAGTGCCTCTTAGATCTCGGGGTACAAAAACCGAAGGAAATCAATTTTCTTCTTTTGCAACTATAAAGACTGGAATTGGTATAAAGCCATTACCAACGGCAGTTGTCTCAGAAGTTGGTAGATTGCCGCATAGGCCGCTAACTACAACAACTAATAGAGCTTCATCTTCTTCTTTAACAAGTTTAAATGCAGAAATACCTTTGAAACCGTTAAGACCGCAGTGGCATGCTGATAGTCGTGATAACTCGAAGAGTGAAAGTCTTGTTAGAGCCCAAAAATCCTTCTTTCATTCCGCTCAAAATTTCACTGCAGAAATAAGCGCTAGAATGAATAAACTTAAAAGCATGTTTAAATTCCAAAATAAAATAGATCTATCAAAGAATACCGGGGATACTTTAGTTAGAGAATCTGAGCTTTTTTGTAAGCTTATTTTAGCGGCTTCTACTCAAAATGGGCTGTCAAAATCTCAGCGCGATTTAGCTATTCCTTACGTTAGACTTTATAGTGGAGCTTCAGTAGATGGTAGCGCGGATAATAATAGTACTAAGGCGCAGCTTGCCGTAATTGAAAAAGGATATCCTGATGGTAAGAAGAGTACTGTAGAAGAGATCAGAGCAATAGGTGAAAACCTTGAAAAATCATTTGGACATTCTGAAAATTTAATTTTAAAACGATCTGCGTTGTATATCGCTGTACAACTGATTGCCCTTGATCACCCGTTTTCTGAAAACGATCAAAAATGGATATCAGAAGCTGCTAAGGCACTCCATATTAGTGAAAAAGAACAAAGTGCTTTAACTGCGTTATCTGTATTAGATCATAAATATACTCCTTTTGGCCCAAAACCAGTGCTTTCAAAAGCTGTATTTGACGAAGTCATTAAAGAGCTCGATGCAATCGAGCAGCAGATGAAACTGTTGTACTTAACTGAAGATAATGTAGCAGAACGTTCGTTTAAAATCTGAGGACAATTTTCACTATAACTGATTGGACAAATCACTACGATCATACTGTAGTTGCTATGGAATGATCGTAGTCTTCAAACTTTAAGCACACAATATTATCGATTTAAGATCGCAGATATCTTATTTCTTCTTTAACGATAATAGTCAGTATCAATAATGACTTTAAATTATATTAAGGGATATTATGCCTCGAGTTAATAGTGATACTTTTACTGCTCATGAATTGCAATTTATCATGGAACGTGCTTGCTCGAATATAGAGAACTTTGAATGTTTAACCTTAGAAATGCAAGAGAGTGATAACAAAGATATAGAAGAGGATAGTATTTATAATACTCTTACTGGCAGCCTTTTAAGTGCGAAAACGCCTATAAATAAGTTACTCATTATACAAGTATCGGAACTGGATTTTGCTTTTCTTTATCTCCATCAAGTCAACTCAATAAGCCCCTGTTTAGTTTCTAGCGCCATGCTGACAAATCAAGGTTCTTTTGCTGATGTTTTGCCTCAGGTGATTTCTAGATTAAATACAAAATTTCCTCTTATTCGCTTTACGGATCAAAATACCTCTAACATTAATTCAGAAAGAAAGAAAAGTTTGGTAGATGAACTTAGATCACTGTCACCTGTCTTTGAAAATAGTTTGAATGATGAAACAAATCTTGATCTGACACTTGAAGATGCGCTTGCTTACAAATTCGTAGCATTTCCTG
>CAZZJE010000406.1:0-2212 GCA_964654295.1 uncultured bacterium
TATATTTTTTACTAGTGACTGAATGTTTACGTTTGTTTATAAACCGCTTATCGTTATATCCTTGATATCTTTTAATCGTTAATTTTTGTTTGATAATTCGATCTTTACGGAGTTTATAAATTAAAATTAGAACGATATAACGATAACAAAGATAAGCTTATTGAAATTGTCGAGTTTGTTTTCAAATCGAAAGTATTGCTTATTGATTAAGCAAATAGGGAGCATTCAAAACCTTAGAATGAGTCGTGCAATATAGTTTTTTACTACCGACTGAACGCTCACATCAACAGTTATCACCTTCCTGGTGGCCTCTTGCTAAAGTGAAATATTTTCACTTTAGCAAGAGCTTTTCCTACTACTCTTGTAATAATTCTCTAACTAATCTTTCGCCTTGAGAGGTAAGCTTTAAGCTCTCTTGCCCCACTTTTTTAATAAAGTTTGCTTGGGCCAAGACGTTGCAGATCGTCTCCATTCCACGTGGATTGACGCCCACTTGCCTCATGATCGCCTCCCTGGAAACTTCAGAGTCAATTTCACCCTGTTCTGTGGCAAGCTCATAGAGAGTTAAGATAACCCTTTCTTCTTTAGTGCGGCCTTGGCGACTCATGTACACTCTCCGCTCTTTTTAATCTGGCTCCATAGGGAGTATCTTCAATTTGATAGCCATTTGTGATGATAAGGTCACGAAGCTGATCAGCGAGGGCCCAGTTTTTATCTTTACGCGCTTGAGCACGTTTTTCTAGTGCTTCGACGAGCTCTTTAGGCGCCTCTTCTTCAGCCTTTTCAAAATCGAAAATAGATAACACTTGGTTTAAGCGCTGAAGCAGTGTCAACAATGCTTTGGCATCAGCACGGCTTACTTCATTGCGATCACAAAGGGCATTAACATCTCGAACGAAATCAAAGAGAGCCGCTAAAGCTGCTGAGATGTTGAGGTCATCCGTTAAGGCTTGCGTAAACTCATTCAATGTCTCATCGATTCGTTTTTGCACTGAAGAGCTAGAGACCTCGGGGCCACATCTTTCTAGCTGCTGCAAGCGCAGTACAAACTCTTGCAACCTTTCCAAAGAGTGCTGCGCCGCTTCCAAGCCTTTGAGAGTAAAGTTCAGCTGTGTTTTGTAGTGAGTTTGCAGAAGCAAATAGCGCACCTGTGTGCCAGTGTAACCCATCTTTAATAGGTCGCGAAGGGTATAGAAGTTGCCTAGGCTCTTTGACATCTTCTTTCCATCGACGATTAAATGCTCGGCATGCATCCATAAGTTTACAAAGCGGCATCCAGAGCATGCCTCCGATTGGGCGATCTCATTTTCATGGTGAGGAAACATGTTATCGATTCCACCCACATGAATATCAATCGTTTTCCCAAGTAGACTCATCGCCATGGCAGAGCACTCTAAATGCCAGCCTGGGCGTCCTGGGCCAAAGGGGCTTTCCCAAAAGATCTTTCCATCACGCTCAGCATCGTAATGCTTCCATAAAACGAAGTCAGCGACATGATCTTTTTCATATTCATCCGACATGACGCGCTCAGAAGCTCCAGCCTGCAGTTCGTCTAGCTTAAGATGGGATAGGCAGCCATATCTGGGAAAGCGATTAATCGCAAAGTAGATGCTTCCATCTCCTCCTTTATAGGCCACTCCTGCATCGATCAGCTTTTCAATCATTTCGATCATTTGAGGGATATAGTGGGTCGCAGCTGGATAGTGCTCAGCAGATTCGATATGTAGCGTCTTTAGATCTTCAAAGAAGGCATCTTTATATTGCTGCGTAAAAGCATCGAGTATCACCCCTTGGGCAATGGCACCGCGTATGGTCTTATCATCGACATCGGTCAAATTCATCACATGGTTGACCTGGTAGCCTAAAAATTTGAGTGTGCGTCTCAAGAGATCTTCAAACACAAATGTTCTCAAATTTCCAATATGCACAAAGTTATACACCGTTGGGCCGCATGTATACAGAGTGACTAGACCTGGCTTGATGGGCTGAAGCAGCTGTTTATGACGTGCCTCTGTGTTGTAAAGATGAATCGGTATGGGTCCGTGGTCCATAATACTTCCTGGCTAGAACTTAAAGGGTTAAATGTATCGAAAGAGTGTAAAAAATGCAATGTCACTAAACAGCTTCTACAGTGGCTTTATCTATTATAGCTTGCAGGTTAAAGAGGTAATTGCAAAATTGTTGTCTTATGAGGCCCAATGCACATATAAAT
>CAZZJE010000407.1:0-2208 GCA_964654295.1 uncultured bacterium
TATAAAAGCACTAAGCCTAACGGCTATTTTGGAACAACAGATGTGAAGACCTTTCCAGCCAACTCGTATGGACTTTATGATATGGTTGGAAACGTCTGGCAATGGTGTTCGGATCTCTACCATATCTCCTATTATTCAGATGAAAAAAAGAGAGGTGAGCCTTCGGTGAACCCAACGGGGCCCGAAAAAAGCTTTGACCCTGCAGAGCCCTTTGCTAGCAAACGCGTGCATCGCGGTGGATCTTTTCTTTGCCATCCCAGCTATTGCAAAGGTTACCGAGTCACAGCTCGCATGAAAACATGTCCAGACACAAGCCTCAATCATTTAGGATTTCGTTGTGTGATGAC
Organism: uncultured bacterium; assembly: GCA_964654295.1. Taxonomy (GTDB): domain Bacteria; phylum Chlamydiota; class Chlamydiia; order Chlamydiales; family JABDDJ01; genus CAZZJE01. Next base: position 348 of record CAZZJE010000407.1, read on the forward strand.
ATCGGAGATGTACGCTAAGAAATCAAAGCCGACAAAAGACCCTGTAGCTGAAGTGGGCCAGAAAAAATAACAACTATTTTATGGTTTTTAAAAGAAAGTTATTATTTTTATTGTTTTTGCTTCCATTGTTGGCAACGCATTGCCTTTATGGATCGATAAACGATACAGAATATTGGCAATATTTTAATTATGATAACTGGAAGTGTGGGAAGTGTCGATTATTTAGTGTAGGCGAAATGCGCTTTAATCATCATCTCTCCACGCTCTATTATGGAAGGTTAACTGAAGGTACGGCTTACCAAGCCTTATCTTGGCTGGATTTGGAGGCACATTACAGTTTTATCTATTACAAAGATCCCGGAGCAACGCATTTTATCAATGTCAGTCGTTTAGAATTGGAAGCGAATCCTTCGTTACAGTTTTCAAATGGAGTAAAGTTGATCTGGAGAAATCGACTAGAATTGCTAAAAAAACAGGCAATTCCTGGGATACAATCGCTTTTTAGACAACGTCTAAAAGCAGTTTTTCCAATAAGTAATCATGGCAGCTTAGTTAGCTTTAGTTGCTATGATGAAGTCTACTATGACTTGGATACGCATCAATTTACACAAAATCGCTTAGTTCCATTGGCATTGACTTTTGCGTTAAGTTCTAGAGCTACCCTTGAACTCTTTTTTATGATACGCCATTTTTACAGTTCAAGTTCTGATCGATGGTATCGAAATGTGGTGTTTGGTTCAGAAGTAAAGTTTTAAAGTTAGGAATATCTAAATTTTCAAAACAGCTGAACCTTCGAGAGAGCCGTTCCGAATTACTTCTAAAGCTTGATTAGCCTCTTCTAAAGGAAAAACTGTAATTGAGACTTGAATAGGAATCTTTTCGACTAGCCGCAGAAAATCAACCCCATCTTGTCGAGTTAAGTTTGCTACAGAAGAGATCGAACGCTCTTCCCACAGAAGCGCATAGGGAAAGGATGGAATATCGCTCATATGGATTCCTGCGCTGATCACACGGCCACCCTTTTTGACAGCTTTGAGAGCTTGAATATAGAGGGCACCAACAGGAGCAAAAATGATGGCGGCATCAAGAGAAACGGGAGGCATTTGGTCGGAGCCCCCTGCCCATTTTGCTCCCAGGCTATATGCAAAACCTTGTGTGGCTTCGTCACCCGGACGGGTAAAGACATAGACCTCATGGTTTTGCGCGACAACGACCTGAATGAGTAGATGGGCTGAGGAACCGAAGCCATAAAATCCAATTGTTTTATTAGGCCCGGCCAGTTTAAAGGCGCGATAACCTATCAAACCGGCGCATAAGATAGGGGCCATATGAAGGTCATCGTAGCTAGAAGGAAGCGCTAAAACATACTCTTCGTTTGCTGTGCAATATTCTGCGTAGCCGCCATCGCGGATATATCCTGTGTAGACCGCGTGATCGCATAGATTTTCCCGTTCAGAAAGACAATATTCGCAGCGATGGCAGCTGCTGCCCAGCCACGGGACACCCACACGATCTCCAATTCGATGTTTCGAGACACCTTCACCAAGTTTCTCTATGGTGCCGACAATTTGGTGACCAAGAATAAGAGGAAGTTTCGGATGCAGCAGCTCCCCGTCGACGATATGCAGATCCGTGCGGCATACACCGCAGGCATGAATTTTTATGAGCACTTCCGATGGTCCTGGTTCAGGCCGAGGAAGCTCCTTTAGAACAAGAGGCTCTCTAATCTTTTCTAAGACCATTGCACGCATTAATGAGCTCCTTATTAAAGCTAAGAAGAGAGATTTCTGGAGTGCGGCGACTTGGCCTTACAGATTGACACATCTTTTTCTGGACTTTAGAGGGTTTTAATAACAGAGCG
>CAZZJE010000408.1:0-2171 GCA_964654295.1 uncultured bacterium
TTATCAATGGACGAGACAAGAATCCTGGTACAAAATTTCGGACTTATTTATTTACATCCGTAATATTGTACCAAATTAGAGGAAAGTCAAGAGAAGAGATCTATGAAGTAAAAACAACGGAAATTCAACGGAGTTGCCGATTTCTCTCCATTGAAATAGATTGACCATAGCTGCCAATATTTGCTGGAAAAAATCGAGTTTTCCCTGTAGACTTTTGGCAAGTTAGGTTGGTTAAGAGCCATTAAGAGAATTGGCGGGAAGCGCCTGAGGAAGACTGAAAATCCTTGTGTCGCTGGTTCGATTCCAGTTCTGGCCACATTAAGCAGGAAAGGTAAATGCCTTCCTGCTTTTTTTTTGGAATCCATTTAACATCTATTCCACTGCTTTCATACGACAACTTCTTCTTCTCTCTGAGTGATCTACTTCCAAAAGTTTTTGATGTAACCGTCAACTCCAACAAAAACGATCTCTTACAAAATATTTGATTTTTAACCACTTTAATATTATTGTCGACACACCAACAAACAAAACCATAAATAAAAATAAAAAAAGCTATGACATCTTTTCCCGCATTTTCCAATCAAGGCTTAAAACCCATTTCGCTAGAATGCCAGGCAGCACTCTTAAAGGCTATCACACCGCAACATAAAAGTTACGCCGATGAGTTATTAAAATTAAAACCGGAACAATTTCGAGATCCTGTTTTGGCTTTTCAAGAAGAGGCAAAGCAGCTTCCTCTGGTCTATTTGATCGACCTTGATAAGATCGATGTCAAAAGTACGGAATGGAAGGTTCTTGCCTGTCTGGAGAGCTTGGCAAGGGCTGAAAGTAGTAGTCCCCGCGCTGCCTCTTTCAGGATGCCGCCTACAGATAAAATCAAGTTAATATTAAGTGATCACACAGAGGTAGCGATTCCATGTCATACCCTGATTTTTCAGTCAGACTATTTTTGTAAGATGCTAGTGGGAAAAATGAAGGAGAACTCAATTCTCGAATTCGAATGTAAAAATTTCTCTTCTACCGCCTGCCACCAGGTCCTAAGATATCTACAATTAGGTGATAGTTATCAATATCTCTATCGCACAAGCGACTCTGTACATTGTAAATGGTCCCAAATGAAATTAGAGACCGTTTTTGACATGATGCTGCTAGCTGACCGATGGGGGCTAACCTCGTTGAAAGAGCGTTGTGAAGAGTGGATTGCTAAAGAGACAACTTTTGAAGTGGCTAAGGCCCCTTCACTTTTATGGAAATTATCAGCAAAAGCTTTTCCTCTCTTGGGAAATCTTATCTTTGCTGTGGACTATTTGCAGAATGTTGTACGTTTAGAAAGCAATCAGATTCTTAGTAAAGCTCGAATGGTCGCAAAGAGCAAGCATATGGGTTTCCTATCTCTACCTATGTGTCAACAGCCTGGTGAGAAACCAACAGAAGAAAAAATCAACGCATTCTTAAGTTTACATGAGCGCCATCCCGACCTTGCGTTTTCGATCAAAGGCTCATTTTCGGATATTGATGATAGCACGTTACCGCTTTTAAAAAAGCTGAGTATGGGAGAGATTATTGCTACTGAGCAGGCGGGAAAATGCCTGCGGTATGAGTTAAACAAACTTGGGATAACCTCTGAGGTCAAAGACCTCTATCATACAATTCCTAAACTACACATAAAATACCCTTCTCAGCTTGACGATGAGACTAAAACCAAAGCGTTGCAGCTGCTTAAGGAATATGAAAATTTTATTCCCATAGAGCAATAGTTGGGTTGGAGGGAAATTAAGCTTCACAAAGAATCATCATCCGCTAACAGCCAGCTTCTTTTAGGGATCATTTTAACATTAGTTTTTCCTTTCGGAAACATCCGTGCTGATTCTATTCCAAGGAGATGAGAAAACGTGCTCCTTGGATCACTTCTTAAAACGGATTGCGAGAAAAATTCTATTCTGACATACTTTTATTTGTTCAGTTTTGACCTCTTTTGAACATTTTTTTGCTTTTCTTAATACAAAATAAAAAATTATCCTTTATCTTCTCCTCTTTCCATTAAGGAGATAAATCTCATGACCATTCATTCAGCTGATCAAAATCTTTCAATTTCACAAAATTGGCAAATAAATGTTACCCCTTCTCTCGACAGAGGGTCGCTAAAGACGCTAGCTGTTCGGCGCTATAAC